>JAISHU010000141.1 GCA_031262385.1 Mediterranea sp. (in: CFB group bacteria) | reverse complement strand
GGCAGGATGATGAACGACAGGAGTGGAAGCGTTCCCCAGTTCGTCGGTATTGAGGTGTGCCACGCCCAACGGGATGCGGATAACGAAGCGGCTGCCCGAAGCATCTTCGCGGTTTTCGGCAAAGAGAGTGCCGTGGTGCAGTTCCACCAACGAACGCGACAAGTGCAGACCGATGCCGGTACCGAAGTTAGACTGGGTGACATCGTTGTCAATCTGATAAAAACGTTCGAAGATGCGCTCGATACGCTCTTTTTCGATGCCGATGCCGCTGTCGGTGACACTGATTTCGCAATAATCGCGCAAGGCATCCGTACGGTCGTCGTCGTGTCCCGTAGTCAGGGCAATGGTGATGTCTCCTTTTTCGGGGGTGTATTTCAGGGCATTGGAGAGGATGTTCATCAATATCTTATCGAAATTGTTCAGGTCTATCCATACGGAGAGTTGCGGCATGGCGTGTACAAACGTCAGCGCAATCTGTTTCTTGGTAGCCGGATAGTTGAACGTCAGCACGATGTCGTCGATAAAGCCCACCATGTCGGTTTCGCGGAACGTCATCTGCATCTGTCCCTTGTCGAGCTTGCGGATGTCCATGAGTTGGTTTATCAGTCGCAAGATGCGCTGTGCATTGCGGTAAATCATCAAGTAGGTCTTTTGCAGTTCGCCTTCGGGGGTTTGGGCAATGAGTTTCTCCAACGGATTGATGATAAGAGTCATAGGCGTGCGTATCTCGTGCGAGATATTGATGAAGAACTGCAACTTAGCTTCGCCCAACTGTTCGGCGTGTTCGCGTTCCAGTATCTCGCGTTTGTGGCGCATGCGCGAAAGAATGTTGTTCACCACTCCGGCTATCAGCAAGACTATCAGTGCAATGTAGATGACATACGCCCACCACATTTCGTACCAAGGGGGTGCAATGATAATCTTTACGGTGCGTGTAGGCGAATAGTTGCCGTGACTCACCGCCCGCACGTGGAAGGTATATTTGCCGGGCAGCAGATTGTTGTAGGTCACACTGTTCACGCCGGGTTCGGTGGTAATCCAGCGGGCGGCGAGTTCGTCGATACGGTATTGATAGGTGGTTTGTTCGGGGTTATCGTATTGCAGGTTGGAGAAGACGATGCTGAAGGTATTGTCGCCATGAGCCAGCTGGAAGTAATCGGCATCGGGCACCGACTGATACACCACCGGTTCGCCGCCCGACCGGGTATCGCGACGCACAGGTCGGTCGAATATAAAGAAGTCGGTAATAAGCACGGGAGCTTCTTTAGAGGTAGCCTTTATGGCTTCGGGGCGAAACAGAGTAATGCCTTCGGTACCGCCAAAGTAGACCATGCCGCTGCTATCTATAAAGTATGCACCGTGGGTAAATTCGTTACCTTGCAAGCCGTCGCCGGCGTAGTAGTTCACAAAGCGCCTGCCGGCACGGTCGTATTTGGAGATACCCATGTAGGTGCTCACCCACAGGTTGTGCCCGTGGTCTTCGCAAATGCCGCATATCACGTTGTTGGGCAATCCTTCGGCGGTGGAATAACGAGTCAGCACATTGTTTTGCTTGTCAAACCGATAGAGACCGTCGGTGGTGCCCGCCCAGATATTGCCCGCATAGTCTTCTTGCAGCACATAAGCCACATGGTCGACGATCAAGGTATTCACCCCGTTGTAGTTGATAAAGCTTTCGGTCATCGGATTGAAACACGAGATGCCTTTGTAGTGTGCCAGCCAGATAAGTCCGTCGCTGTCGCAAAACACATGGTTGATGTAGTCGTTGGAGAGGGCGTTGCGCGTGAGGTCGCCCGACTCGTCTTTTGCCGATTCGTAGTGCGTAAGTTCGCGCGTCAGCAGGTTGTAGCGGTAGAATCCGCTGCCCAGCGTAGCGATGTAGAGATTCTTATCGCGGTCTTCGGTAATGGAGTAGATGCGTTCGTTGTTGATAGGCAACGGATAGTCGCACAAGCCGGTGGTGCGGTTGAGTCTGCCCAGTCCGCGTGTGTACGACCCCAACCAGAAGTTGTCCTGCGAATCTTCGTACATACAGAGTATGGTACCCGGCACCGAGTTCTCTCCCTGTTCGGGACGGTAATGTCGCAAGCGTTGTCCGTTGGCATTGAGTTCGTACAACCCCTCGCTGTCGGCACCCACCCACAGATGACGGCGACTGTCTTGATAGACCGACATCACACATCCTTGTCCAATGGGATTGTAGTGCAAGGACTTGGCACCGTAATAGCCGAAAGGGGTCTCTTTCTTGGGCAGCAGCGCAATGCCTTTCTGGAACAATCCCAGCCAAAGGTTCTTGTCGCGGTCTTCCAAGATGACGTGAATCTTGCCTTGGGTAAAGTCCACCGGCGCTTCGTTCAGCAGGTAGTCTTGCAGCATTCCGGTCTGGTAGTTGTAGGTTTTCATGCCCTGTCCGTCGGTACCCACCAGCAAACGGTCGTTTACCAAGGCAAGGGTATAGACCGAAATATCGCCTGCATCGTCGTCGGAAGGTATCGTCACAAAGCGGTCGGCAAGGCGGTCGTAGCGACATAAACCATGCTTTTCCAATCCCACAAACAGATTGCCCTGCTTATCCTCCAAAATAGACAGGATGTAGTTGTCGCGAATCAGCGGGACTTTGTACACGCGCACCTTTCCGGTGGCTGGCTGATAGCAAAACAGACCTCCGTTGCTGCCTATCCACACATTATTAAAAGAGTCTTCGTAGAGATTGGAGAGGAAGTTGTTATGGATTTGTTGCATCAGTATGTCGATAGAGGTGGCACGTCCCGTCTGTTCGTCCAGCTTAAAGATGCCTTGTCCCGAGGTGACTATCCAAAGCTCGCCGTCGCGCAGTCGCCGCATCTGGGTGACGTGCGGATAGACCCGCTTGCCCGTGCGGTACATAGGTACTTCGTGAAAGGTGTCTGTTTCGGGGTTATAACGCATCAGCCCGTCGATACAACCTACCAGCAAGTGCCCGCGGTTGTCTTCGTAGAGCGTACGTACATAGTTGTTTTTGAGAGAGGTGCTGTCGCCGGGTTGATATTTGTAGATAGAGAAGCGCAGCCCGTCGAACTTGTTCAGTCCGTATTCGGTGGCTGTCCAGATAAACCCGCGGTTGTCTTGGTATATCTGATTGATGAGTGTACTCGACAATCCGTTAGAAGTCGAATAAAATTTCCCTGTTTGTGCCTGTAAGACACCAACAAAGCATAGAGCGAGAGATAAGGTATATATACGAATTTGTGCTTTCATGAACTGAAAAGGTATTATTACGGCGGCAAAGATACACTTTTAAAATATATGTACAATAGGAATAGTAACAAAACCGTAGAGTGTTAAATGCCCTCAAGTGAGAGAAAGATTGTTAAAAGAATGCTCAACAATTGATAAAAAGAGAGAAACAGATTGTATTCTACTAAAACAGCCTGCGGATTGAAGTTTTCATATGGATACACATAAGTATATTTTCGCGTATTAGTATGACAAGTAGAGTGCTACCTGACCCCCCTTCCCTGTCCGTTTCATAAAATTTCTTTCCGCAGGCTTGTGTTTCTAACTATTAATCCCCTCCGCCACTGCTACCGCCACCTTTCACATCATCGTTATTGATGCTGCGTTCGGCTTTCTTTACGCTTGCTCTCAGTTCGCCTATGCGATAGCTTACGCTTACGCCAAGATGCGCTTGGGATGAGAAGAAATTGCGTTACCCCGTTCGTTCGTCCTCTCCCCACTCCTTGTACGGATGTGCTTTCAGTTGCGAATTGTAGTAGCGTGCCGTGCCCGTCACCTCTCGCCCGATAAAGTCGGGAGGCGTATAGGCTTCGTCTTCCGATGCCAGTTCTACTTCGGCAACCACCAGTCCGTCGTTATCGCCGTGAAACTCGTCCACCTCGAAGGTATGATGCCCCGACGCCACCAGCCAACGTGTTTTGTCGATAGTGCCCGGTTCGCACAATTGCAACAGTACGTAAGCCTCTTCCACGGGAATCTCTTTTTCCCACTCGTAGCGGCTTAAGCCCGAAGCACTCGAAGCACCTTTGACGGTTAAGAAGCCCTGCCGGTCGCGTATGCGAACGCGAACGGTACATCTACCCGTAGTGCACAAATAACCTTGCACAATGCGGGATGAAGCATGCGCTTTTGATTTATAGTCCCCCGTTACGAGGAATTTACGTTCTATTTCCTGAGGCATTGGGTATGGCTAACTTACCCAGATAGAACCTACCAACATCATAAGTGCCAAGATAACTACCACAATCGTCAAGATGAGGATAACTTTTTTACCCTGCTTCTCTTCGCGAGCGCTGTATCTTATACTTTTCTTACTTTTTCCCATGTTGTTACTATTGATAAATAAGATTATTATCGAATTAATTTGTCGGCAAAATAACAAAGAAAAAAAATAACTTCCTATAACAGACTACGTTTTTAATACAAAAAAGGGCATTGATACACAAAAAAAAGCAGGCTTCCACCTGCCTTTTTTTTGTGTATCAATCACTCTTCGGGCAATCGCAAATCTCTTAGCACAGGTACCTTAACGGTACTTACTTCCGTGTGTGTCTTATCGTTTTGCTGTTCGAAAATGACAATCTCGTTATTGCCCTTTTTCAACCAAACACCCGGAATATAGAGGGTTTGTTGCGGACCCAGTTTCCAGTAACGACCGATGTTGATGCCGTTGACAAAGACGATGCCTTTGCCCCAGTCGCTCATATCGATAAAGGTGTCGCCGGTCTCCGTGAGGTTGAACGAGCCTTGATACACGGCAGGACGTCCGGCGAGGGGCTTCGTCGTCTTCTTCACTACGAGAGCTTTGTCCATGGGAAGTTGCGTCATGGTCCATTCGCCTTCCAGCGGATTACCGTTGACGGTAACGGGACTTACGATGCCTTTGGTGTTGTGTATGATGTTGGCACCGTAGTTGATGCGTCCCATGTTCTCCACCAGAATTTCGAGGTTGGAGTTGAACGGAACGGTTATCTCCATGGAGTAGTTCTTAAAGTAACGGTTCAGTTCGCCCACCTTTTCGCCGTCCACATACACCAAGGCATAGTCGCGCAGTCCGTTAATTTCCAACGTGCCGGTAGTGGGTTGGTTAAAATGATACGAATAGAGCACATAGCCGTAGCCTTGGTTCATCTCCTCGAAAGTGAGCGGTTTGGTGTTCTGAATCTTCGGCATTCGGTCGAACAAGGGGAATAAGTCGGCGGTTTTATCGAGCTTTATCGACGGTATAGCAATCACAGGATTGGCTGCCGGAGGTTCGGGAAGTTTATGGCTGACATACTTCTGTATGACCTCACGGATGAGGTTGTATTTCGGCGTTACCCAGCCGGCTTCGCTAATGGGAGCATCGTAGTCGTAGCTGGTCAAGTCGGGCTGAATGTCGTGATTCTTATCGTAGTTGGCACCCGACGTAAAGCCGAAGTTGGTACCGCCGTGCACCATGTAGTAGTTGATAGATACATCGTTTTTCAGATAAGTGTCAGTTTGCCGGGCGATGCGTTCGCCCGACACGTTGGGATGCGGTTCCACCCAGTGTGCCAGCCAGCCCGGATAGAATTCGGCGACCATATAGGGACCGGTGCCGTTGTTATATTCGTTGACCACTTTTTTCAGGTTCTCGATATTGCTTTCGCCATTGGCGGTGGGCAGAGCACCCGGAGTACTTCCTCCCTCGAACAGCCAACTGCCGTCGGAGGTAAACATGGGTACATCGAAACCGGCATCTTTCAATTGTTGCACAATCTTAGCATTGTAGGCACGGTGTTCTGCAAGCGGTATGTCGGGACGTTGCGATACATACGAGCCAAACTCGTTTTCGGCTTGTACCATAATAATAGGACCGCCTTTGGTGATTTGCAAGTTGCCTACTTCCTTGTAAAGACGATTGATGTATTTGCGCGTTTCGGCAAGAAACTTTTCGTTGTCGCGGCGCAGTTCCAGTCCGTCGATGTTTTGCAACCACCACGGATAGCCGCCAAACTCCCATTCGGCGCATACATACGGACCCGGGCGCAAGATAACCATCATGTCCTCTTCGCCGGCAATACGGATGTATTCGGCAAGGTCGCGGTCGCCGGTGAAGTCCCATTTACCCGGTTCGGGTTCGTGGAAGTTCCAAAACACATAGGTAGCTACAGTGTTCAGTCCCATGGCTTTCATCATTTGCATGCGATGACGCCAATACTGATGCGGGATGCGGGCGTAGTGCATCTCGCCCGAAAGGATGCGGATAGGCTCTCCGTCGTACAGAAAGTGCCCATTCTTAATTTCAAATGTGTGCGCAGTTTGTGCCGACACACTATTTCCGAAGAGTAACGCAAGGCAACTCAACAGAACGGCAAGGTTTTTAATCATAAGTTTAAGTTTTTGGTTTTAAGTTTATAAGTTTCGTTCCCCAACTCCTTTTGGGCAGAAGTTGGGGAACGAACGGTTATGCTTTCTTTTTCAGCGAGGCGATGCTCTCTTTCAAAGATTGTATGATGCTTTCGGTATCGGCTTGTTTTTTGCGTTCCAACTCCAACACATTGGCGGGAGCGTTGGCTACAAACTTCTCGTTACCCAGCTTTTTCAGGATGCCTTGCAGGAAGCCCTCTTTGTGTTTCAGGTCGGCTTCCATGCGGGCTATTTCGGCGGCAACATCTACCATGTTACCCAATGGTATGCCGCATTCCATGGTACCCACCATAAAGGTAGTAACGCCTTCGGGCATAGTGCGGGTTATATCAATATTCGATAGATTGGCAAACTTTTCCAGAATCTTACGGTAAACGATATACGTCTGGTCTTTCTCGCTGATGCAATACAAATCCAAAGGCTCTTTGGGCGAAATATTCTTTTGTTGACGAATCGCACGAATATTGGCTATGATGTCACGCACAATCTCCATCTCGTCCAGTGTTTCAAACTTGTTCTGTTTACGATATTCGGGAATCGGATTAGTCATCAAACTTTCACCTTCCGAACGTTCCTTGAGTTGTTGCCACAATTCTTCGGTAATAAAAGGCATAAAAGGATGCAGCAGGTGTAACAACTCATCCATAAATTGCATCACACATTTGTAGGCGTACTTGCTGATAGTTCCACCGTAATCCGGTTTGATCATCTCCAAATACCATCCCGAGAAGTCATCCCAAAATACTTTATAGAGCAACATCAAAGCCTCACTGATGCGGTACTTGGCAAAGAGGTCGTCTATCTCATTTTCCACCTGTTCCATTTTTTGAGCAAACCAGATTGATGCTTGCTGTTCAATAATGGTTCCTTCAACTTCCTGTCCGTCTACCGTCCACCCCTTTATCAGTCGGAAGGCATTCCATATCTTGTTGCAGAAGTTACGTCCTTGTTCGCAGAGCGATTCATCGAACAAGATATCGTTGCCTGCCGGTGCCGCCAGCATCATGCCCATGCGCACGCCGTCGGCTCCGTATTTCTCCATTAGTTCAATGGGGTCGGGAGAGTTACCCAACTGTTTGGACATCTTGCGTCCTATCTTGTCGCGTACAATGCCGGTGAAATAGACGTTGCGAAAAGGCATTTCGCCTTTGTATTCGTAGCCCGCCATAATCATGCGTGCCACCCAGAAAAATATAATATCGGGACCTGTTACCAAATCACTGGTAGGATAGTAGTAGTTAATCTCATCGTTGTCGGGGTGGTTGATGCCGTCGAACAGCGAGATAGGCCACAACCACGACGAGAACCAAGTGTCCAAGCAATCTTCGTCCTGACGCAAGTCCGCAACGGTCAGTGCCTTATTACCGGTTTGCTGCTGTGCCTTTACCAGTGCCTCTTCTGCTGTTGCCGCCACCACATAACCCCCTTCGGGCAGATAGTAAGCCGGAATGCGATGTCCCCACCACAGTTGGCGGCTGATGCACCAGTCTTTGATATTCTCCAGCCAATGATTATAGGTGTTTTTATATTTGGGAGGATAGAACATCAGTTGGTCGTTCATCACCGGCGGCAGTGCCATATCGGCAAAGTGCTGCATTTTGAGGAACCACTGCATGGAGAGTTTCGGTTCAATCACCACATCGGTACGTTCCGAGAAGCCCACCTTATTAGTATAAGGCTCCGTCTTCTCCATTAGACCGGCGGCTTCAAGGTCTTTTTCTATTTGCTTGCGCACATCAAAACGGTCCATGCCGACATAGAGTTCGGCGGCTTCGCTGAGTGTGCCGTTGTCGTTAAAGATGTCGATAGAGGGAAGATTGTGTTTCTCGCCCAGCATATAGTCGTTCACATCGTGGGCGGGAGTTACTTTGAGGCAACCCGTACCAAATTCGATGTCCACGTAGTCGTCTTCTATCACCGGAATGGAACGTCCCACCAGCGGAACAATCACCCGTTTACCTTTGAGCCAAGCATTCTTGGGGTCGCTCGGATTAATACACATGGCTGTATCGCCCATAATGGTTTCGGGACGTGTGGTAGCCACCACAGCATAGCGTCCTTCGGCATCGCCTTCCACCATGTAGCGCAGGTAATAGAGTTTGCCGTGCTCTTCCTTATAGATTACCTCTTCGTCCGAAAGGGCAGTAAGGGCTTTGGGGTCCCAGTTTACCATGCGCACGCCGCGATAGATAAGTCCCTTCTCATAAAGGTCGACAAAGACTTTCAGCACACTTTCGCTCCGCACTTCGTCCATGGTGAATGCGGTACGCTCCCAGTCGCACGAAGCACCGAGGCGGCGCAATTGTTTAAGAATGATGCCTCCGTGCTCGTCGGTCCACTCCCAAGCATGTTTCAAAAACTCTTCGCGGGTAAGGTCGCTCTTCTTGATGCCTTGTGTCGCCAAACGGTTCACCACTTTGGCTTCGGTAGCGATGGAAGCGTGGTCGGTGCCGGGTACCCAACAGGCATTTTTGCCTTCCATACGGGCACGGCGTACCAATATATCTTGAATGGTATTATTCAGCATGTGTCCCATGTGCAACACCCCGGTGACGTTGGGAGGAGGAATAACAATGGTATAGGGTTCGCGCTCATCGGGCGTCGAATGAAAAAGATTGTTGTCTAACCAGTATTGATACCACTTTCCCTCTACTTCAGCAGGGTTGTACTTACTTGCTAATTCCATAGTTGCTATTATTTTATTTTCTTTATGGGCGCAAAAATAGTAATAAAAAAGAGAGAGTTTAACAACGAGGGAAAGAAATGATGTATCTCTGCGAGAAACCGGTATCGGTCTTTGCTATTTTTGCAATTCAGTATCGCTTTTAAAACGAAGTAACGCATAGACATCGCTATCCTCTTCGTCCAAAGAAGCCACTAATTCTTTTAACTTACCCGACAATTTGCCGGCAGCTAATGCTTTTTGTAATTCCATGAGAGAAAATTCTATCAAACCTACTTGAGGTTCGTCCGATAGGTTCATTATGCGGGGCGATATGTCCACTTCTTTTCCTTGATAATCGTTCATTATCACTTTAGCGGTATAGAGTGAACCGGCGTTTTTGTCGCGTACCAGCATGATTGACGGGCAACGTGGAGTGCCGATAACCATTTTTACGGTAAATACTTCGATGAATTGATAATTCCCCACGTCAAAAAAGATATTCATACTTATCATCGGTTCTTGCGAAGAAACCGGAGGCGTTTGAGTCATTACAGCTGTAAGCTGAAGTGATTTATCACAATGATAAATCGTATCTGTTTCAGGATTGTAGACCAAATAACCTTGCTCCTTTTTTAACAAGCGGGTCGTGCGAAGTATTTGAGAGACCCATTGCCCTTGGAAATGCGTACCCGTAACCAATTTCACCGCGTCATTCTCCGGTACATTCAAATACGAAAGTAGGCCACCATCTTTACGAGATATACGAACGAAATTCTTTTCATATACATCTTTGTTCACTGTATAGGTTACAAATTCGTTCGTCATCTCATCATACTGTTGGTTGCTTGCATCTTGCAATTTGTGCGAATCGTATAGCAATAACGATTCATCGTCAAATAGAAACAATTCGGAAAGAATAGTTCCGGAAGGTAACGAAAGTGTGCGTTTATATTGTCCGACAGACGTATAGACATTTATCTTGTTGCCGCCTCGTCCAATTGCCAAATAGAGTTCATCCTCTTTTTCATCATAGACTGCTAATTTGATATGGCCATACTCTTGAGGACCACTCCCTTGGTGATTGAATCTGTGTTTAGGCGTCCCATTCATAGAGAAAAACAGAACGGTTCCTGTTCTATTGTCGCAAGTAATAATGTTATTGGATGTAACGCATAAGACTCTCCCGCGAAATAGAAAGTCTATACTGTCAGAGCTTGGACTTAAATAGCTAATATCAGCGATATCATCCAAACTGATTATTTTTTGAGGATAGTTTTTAACGATGTCTACCGTTATAATACCGTTATCTTTCTTATTCGGAGTGCATGCGATAACTAAAAACAGTAGGATTAGTAGATACAACTTTCGTTTCATGGCAGAGTGTTTTTTGTTAGATTTGCAATGTGGTGAGGGTGTACTAAAAGATATGATATTCAAAACATATAATCTTAGCACACCCTCAAAGCTACTTAACGTCCGTCATATTCGACGTTTATTAGAGTTATTTACTCTTCAGTATATCGTTCAATCGTCTGTGCCCGGTCGGGACCTACCGAAACAATCTTGATAGGTACTTCCAATTGCTCTTCCAAGAAAGAGAGGTAGGCATTAAATTCCTCGGGAAATTCATCTTCGCTTTGCATGTTCGACATGTCGGTTGTCCAGCCGGGCAACTCCACATAGACAGGCTCTACTCCTTCGTTGATGTCGTAGGGATAGTAATCGATCTCGGTGCCGTTGATGCGGTAGGCAACGCAGGCTTTAATGGTATCAAACATATCGAGCACATCGCTCTTCATCATGATGAGCCGGGTTACTCCGTTTATCATTATGGCATATTTCAAAGCCACCAAATCTATCCATCCGCAGCGGCGTTTGCGTCCGGTTACCGAACCGAACTCGTGTCCCAACGTACATATTTTATCCCCGGTTTCGTCGAACAGTTCGGTGGGGAACGGTCCGGCACCTACGCGGGTGCAATAAGCCTTAAAGATACCATACACTTCACCTATCTTACCCGGTGCAATACCCAGTCCCGTACAAGCTCCGGCACACACCGTGTTCGAAGAAGTTACAAACGGATACGAACCGAAATCAACATCCAGCATGGAGCCTTGCGCACCTTCGCAAAGCACACTTTTGCCCTCGCTCAACAAGCGGTTTATCTCGTGTTCGCTGTCCACCAATTGGAATTGTTTCAGATATTCCACTCCTTTAAACCATTCGGCTTCGGCTTCGGCGATGTCGTAGCTGTAACCCAATGCTTTCAATGCTCGTTCGTGACGTGCTTTGGCTTCGGCATACTTTTGGTCGAAGTTATGCAGAATGTCCCCTACCCTCAATCCGTTGCGACTTACTTTATCGGTGTAGGTAGGACCGATGCCTTTTCCGGTGGTACCCACTTTGGCATCTCCCTTGGCATATTCGTAGGCAGCATCCAGCACACGGTGGGTAGGCATAATGAGGTGTGCTTTTTTGGAGATGTGTAAGCGACTTTTCAGCGGGTGTCCCGAAGCTTCCAATGCTTCGGCTTCGGCTTTAAACAGAGCCGGGTCGAGCACCACGCCATTGCCTACAATGTTTACCTTGTCGCCTTGAAAGATTCCCGAAGGAATAGAGCGGAGCACATATTTTTGCCCCTCGAACTCCAGTGTGTGTCCGGCGTTTGGACCGCCTTGAAACCGGGCAACCACATCGTAACGTGGCGTCAACACATCGACGACTTTTCCTTTACCTTCGTCGCCCCATTGTAATCCTAATAGAACATCTACTTTCATTTTTCTTTCTTATGGTTATATTTTTTTAGTTTACGTTTGTTGGCACGCTCGCATTTGGCACACAGACCGTAAACATACAGTGTGTAGTGTGACAGGTGAAACCCGGTGAACTTGGTGTTTTCTATGGCGCTTTGCAAAGCGGCGTCCTGAAACTCGGTGACTGTACCGCACTGGGCACATATCCGGTGATGATGCGTATCGCGATTGTATGATTTTTCGTATTGGGAGGTGTTACCAAACTGGTGTTTGATAACCAATTGCGCATTGATAAGCAGAATAATGGTGTTATAAAGGGTCGCTCTGCTGACCCGAAATTTCTCTTGCTCCACCATTAATAAATAGAGGGTATCTATATCGAAATGACCGTCAATAGAGTAAATCGTATCGAGTATGGCAAAACGTTCGGGGGTCTTTCGATGCCCGTTCACTTTGAGATATTCGGTAAATATCTTCTTAACCGTATCTTTTACCTGTTGTTTATCCATAGTGACAACCTCACTTTTTTTACAGCGAACAAAGTTAGACCTTTTTCTTTAAAAGTAAGGAAGAAATAGAATTATTTATTCTACATCACTTCGTCGGTAACCAAGGCATACAATTTTTTTTCGGATTCGGATTCGGACTCTTTCATACCTTCCACACAGCGACATACGCTAAATGCATGTGTTTCGCTGTGCTGCATAAAGCCGCGAAGGGCTACTGCCACAGCGCTCTGCACCGAATAGGGTCCCGCCAAAAAGCCACTCACAGCCTGATCCAGAAATTCGTTGGCGGCACGTTCGTCCATATCGCCTTTTTGCTTCAGCAAACGGGCAATCAGCAAAAAGCCGCACACCCGAACATACTCCCGTTCGTCGGCTATCCATCGAAAAGAGAGTGCCGGCGCATAAGGTAAACGCCCGAACAGATTCATCGTGGTGAGTTCGGCAATCTCCGTGGTGCGGATGTTTTCCACCCAAATATCGGCAATCTCGGGAAAGAAACTTTCCACAGGCTGCAATAGGGCGGCAAGAATCTTACATTCGCGTATCTCTTCTTTCCACAACGCTTGCGCCAAAGCGTGATTGGGTGTATAACGGGCGGCAATGGCTTTGATGCGGGGTAACTCTACACCAAAGTTCACCTTATATATAAGACCTTTTTCGCGCATGCTTTGCGACACGGCGCCGTTCATAAAAAGGCGGAGTTGTACCTTTATTTCTTTCAGTTGTTCGGTTATATTGAGGGAGTTCATTGTTACAAGGGGTTATACAGGGTCAAGGTATGTTTAGAACGGGGTAAGTTCTCCTTTATACGCTTTTACTTCTAACGATTACGGGGCAAATTAAACAAGCCCTAAAAGAAAAAAGGGGAATATTCCAAAAATAAATCTTTCGGAATATTCCCTTTTTTAAATGATCGTAAACATCGGATTACTTTTTGTTTTCCAAATGTTTTTTACGGTATCCGTTCGGTGTTTCACCTACATTTTTGTAAAAAGCAGCGTAAAACGACTGGCGATTAGCAAATCCAACCATGGTGCTAATCTCTTCCACATTTAAGTCGGCATATCTTTTGTCCGTCAATAAATGTTTCGCATCTTTTACTCGATACTCATTTAACAGGCAAGAATAATTCATGCCAAATCGAGAATTTACTACTGCCGACAAATAGCGAGTGTTGGTTTTCAACTCTTTCGCCAGGTCTTTGGCGGAGTAATTCGGGTCCTTGTACTTCTTCTGAACAACAATAATGCTCAGAATTTTATCGTACAACTCATCTGCCAATTCAGGCCGGATCAAGGCGCGATATGCAGCGTCTTTCTCTTTTTTCTCTCTCAGGTTGTATGGGCGTTTTTTCGGAGCCACGACCTGATCTTTTTGTTCTAAATCACTCATCGAATTAATTGGTTAGGGTTTTGTTAAAATAATCACTCTCTATAGGTTGTTCCTAAAGATTTGACAAAAGTCGGTATTTCTTTTTAGTTATGCAACAAATAACGTACATTTTTTTTATATTAACTATTAGAAAAAACTTTAATCGTCGCATTATATAAAACACAACAAGTTTGTTTCGCGTTATCATCTGTTCTTGTTTTTACACAAATAAAAACAAGTGTTATTTGTACATTACATCTTATAGAAAGTGCTTATCTGCAATTTAAATCAACTCACATAGCTGTAAAAAGAAGCAACGGTTGCGCAGTAAACATACATTTATTTCCTCTTTTCCCCGTTCATCTGTGTGCGATAAGGGGTAGGAGTTAATTTCACATCGTTTACAGAAAATCTCCTCACGTTGTCACGATTAAAGGTTTGCGCTTCTGTTGTAAGCACACTCACCCGCCACCTTCGGGTCGGCGCGGTCGGAATTTCGCATTGCGATGCCGCCCATTCCTAAAGCGACTAACGCCAAAAGCCATACATGTTTCATTTCATTAAACTTAGATTAATCGTTTTAAGTTCTACACCTTATTATATATAGGTGTTCTACAACCATATCGTCACATCTACTTTATTTGTAACCATATTTCGCTGCAAATATAATAAATAACTTTTTATAATCATACAGATTACATAAAACAATATCTATTTTGTTTTTTTTAAAAGATTACACGATTTCCGTATCTTATTTATCCCCTATACACCAAGATGGGTATTTTTAGGTTTTACACACCAAGGCATGTAACCGAATAGGAAAAAAGAGTGCATATTCAACAATTATACAATACATTGTATGTTTTTTTATAATTAATAGATTAACGGACGAGTGCGAACCTGTTTGCATCTCGCTCTAATCTATATAGGCGCACAGTTTTAATTCATTGTTTTCTCGTCGACAATTCATTGTTTTCTCGTCAACAATTCATTGTTTTCCAACCGACAATTCATTGTTTTCCCTATCTTGAAACACTTTAAAAAGAATGCCCAAAAGAAAAAGAGCCTAATCGTCGCATGGACAATTAGGCTCTTTAAAACTTATGGTCTATCAATTACGGTGTATCACACCTTGGCGTTTTAGTTTCCGCCGCTTATTATTTTGTCGATAGCTTCAAATTCGGGACCCATGTTCAGGTTGTAATACACACGGTGCAAGCCATTCAACCAAAGGTCTCTTTGGTCGGGTTTCAGTTCTCTTGCTTTTTCGTAACGGGGTTTAGCCTTTTCGTAGAAAGCTTTCAAGGCAGCCTGATCTTGCTGATATTTGGGGTCGTTGATGTCCGCCGTAGCTTGTTCCGAATAATCTTGAGCCTGTAGACAGTAGATTAATCCCATGTTAGAATAGGCTTCTGCATAGTTGGGATCTGTATCTATGGTCTTTTGGTAGAACTCAAGAGCTTTTTCCAACGCTGCGGAAGCTTCGGCATTCTTCTTTTCAACCTTCAATGCACTGTAGATGTTGTGATACAAATACCCTTTCACATAGAGGTAGAACGGGTTGTTGGGCGATTTGGCCAACATCTCATCGGCAAATTGCATTGCCTCGTCGTTCTTCTGGTTATTGGTATAATAGTCGATGAGGTGTCCGAAGAAGTAAGCATAGTCGGGATATTTTTGAAGTCCTTCTTTCAGCGTAGCCAACCACTGAGCGGTATCACCCTTAGCTTTGTAGGCATTTGCCATCAACTCCATAGCATACTGACCGTCTTCCTTGCTTCCTTCGGCATACGGAGCGTATTCCAACACCTTATCGAAATCCTCAATGCGATTTGCGGCAAGACTTGCATAGTAAGCAATTTGAGGAATCATGGTATCAGTTTTCAGCATGTTGGTTTCGGCAAACATGGGGTGTTTGGCAATGTCAATGTACATACCAAAGAATTCCAAAGCCTCTTTGCTTTTGTTGTTGTTGTAAAACTCAACGCCTCCGTTAATGAGGTTGTTGAGTTCGCCCTTGATAGCTTCGGAGTTTGCCTTACGGTACTTGTTTTTGATTTTGCCTTTCTCGTTAGGCATTTGGGCGAGGTCGTCGCACTTCAGGTAGTACTGACACATTTTCAGCAAACTACCGTAATACTGCATGGTGTCAACCGGTTGCTGTAAGTAGATTTTTTTGTTTTCTTCTTCGCTCCACCTTTTTTGCACAAAGCCTGCCACGTTCCACGTTTCGGCATTGTCTTTGGTTGATGCGTCACTCAAAGCACCCGTAATGAGTTGTTCGGCACGCTTAAAGTCCGGCTTGGGGCTATTAGCAATGCTTTTAGCCTCCTTTACACTCTTTTCTTGTGCGAAAGCTAAGCTTGCGACAAGCACGAGAACCATAGAAAATAATACTCTTTTCATGATTGTGTATTCAATTTTAAATTTAGTATGATGTTTATTCTTCACTGTCGTCAGTCGGGTTGTCGTTCACCAATTCGTCAGTATTAATACCATTTACTTCGCTATTAATATCTTCGTCGAAAGCGTCAACCTCATCTTTTACCTCTTCTTCACATTCGGAAAGCACCTTACAAACCGAACCGATTTCGTCGTTTCGTTTTTCAAGATTAATCAGTTTTACGCCTTGTGTAGCGCGTCCCTGAATGCGTACGTCGGCAACTTTCAGACGAATGGTGATGCCCGATTTGTTAATAATCATCAGGTCGTTTTCGTCCGTTACCGATTTAATGGCAACCAGTTTACCGGTTTTATCGGTAATATTCAGCGTCTTCACACCTTTGGCATGGCGGCTGGTTTTGCGGTAATCTTCCACATCCGAGCGTTTGCCGAAACCTTGTTGCGAAACCACCATAACGGTCTCTTGTTCGGGATGCTTGATGCAAATCATACCGATTACCTCGTCTTGTCCGTCCTCATCGAGTATGATACTCTGAACACCGGTTGCGGTGCGACCCATGCATCGTACGGCACTTTCGTGGAAACGTACGGCACGCCCATTGCGGTTTGCCACGATGATGTCGTTATTGCCGTTGGTCATGCGCACTTCAATCACTTGGTCGTCTTCGCGAATGGTAATGGCATTGACACCGTTTTGACGCGGGCGCGAATATTGTTCGAGCAACGTCTTCTTAATAATACCTTTCTTGGTACAGAACACCACGTAGTGACTATTGATAAAGGGTTCATCGCGCAGGTTCTTCACGCGCAGGTAGGCATTGACGGTATCGCCCGACTCTATGTTCAGCAGGTTTTGGATGGCACGTCCTTTGGCATTCTTGCCGCCTTCGGGGATGTCGTACACCTTCAACCAGTAGCAGCGCCCCCGTTGGGTAAAGAACATCATGGTGTTGTGCATGGTGGCGGGGTAGATGTGTTCCACAAAATCCTCGTCGCGGGTAGCCGTGCCTTTCGACCCCATACCGCCTCTGTTCTGCGAATGAAACTCGCTCAGCGGGGTACGTTTGATATATCCCAGATGCGAAATGGTGATTATCATCTCGTCGTCGGCATAGAAGTCTTCGGGATTAAACTCTTCGGAGGAGTACATGATTTCCGAACGGCGTGCATCACCATATTTATCTTTTACTTCGCGAAGTTCGTCAACAATCACCTTGCGACACAAGTCGTCGTTGGACAACACCTCTTCATAGTAAGCGATTTGTTTCATCACCTCGTCGTATTCGGCGTGAAGCTGGTCTTGCATCAGTCCGGTGAGTTGGCGCAAACGCATTTCCACAATGGCGCGCGACTGAATTTCCGTCAGCCGGAAGCGCTCCACAAGTCCGGCAATGGCGTCGTTAGGCGTTTTGGCAGCTCTGATGATGCGTATTACCTCGTCGATGTTGTCGGATGCGATGATAAGACCTTCCAAAATGTGCGCACGTTCTTTGGCTTTGCGCAGGTCGTATTGGGTACGGCGAATCACCACTTCGTGACGGTGTTCCACAAAGTACTTAATCATATCTTTCAGGTTAAGCAGGCGCGGGCGTCCGTGCACGAGCGCTACATTATTTACACTGAAAGAGGTTTGCAGTTGCGTCAGTTTGTATAGCTTATTCAGCACCACACCGGCATTGGCATCGCGCTTAATATCTATTACAATGCGCATACCTTCACGGTCCGATTCGTCGTTAGCATTGCTGATACCTTCAATCTTTTTTTCGTTGGACAGGTCGGCAATGTACTTTATCAGTTCGGCTTTGTTTACGCCGTAAGGTATTTCGGTAACAATGATTTTATCGTGTGTGGAGGTGCTTTCTATTTCGGCTTTGGCACGCATTATCACGCGGCCACGTCCGGTTGTGTAAGCTTCGCGCACACCATTTATACCATATATATATCCACCTGTGGGGAAGTCGGGAGCTTTTACGTGCTCCATGAGTTCTTCGATGGTGATGTCGTTGTTTTCGATATAGGCGATGCAGGCATCTATTACTTCGGACAGGTTGTGGGTAGGCATATTGGTTGCCATACCTACTGCGATACCCGAGGCGCCGTTTACCAATAAGTTGGGGATGCGTGTGGGCATTACGGTAGGTTCCTGCAAAGAGTCGTCGAAGTTGTTTTGCATATCCACGGTCTCTTTGTCGAGGTCTTGCATCATATCTTCGCCCAATTTGCGCAAGCGACACTCTGTGTAACGCATGGCTGCCGCGCTGTCGCCGTCAACCGAGCCGTAGTTTCCTTGTCCGTCCACCAACATATAGCGCATTGCCCAAGGTTGGGCTAAGCGTACCAATGCTCCGTAAACCGAAGAGTCGCCATGCGGGTGGTATTTACCCAACACCTCTCCTACTACTCTGGCGGATTTCTTGTAAGGTTTGTCCGAAGTATTTCCCAAGCCAAGCATGCCGTAAAGAATTCTTCGGTGAACAGGTTTGAATCCGTCTCTTACATCCGGAAGTGCACGCGATACAATGACTGACATAGAGTAGTCAATGTATGATGACTTCATCTCCTCTTCGATGTTTACTTTTATTATTCTGTCTTGTTCAAGCATTTAATAACGTTATTATTACAATTAATTACACAATAAGCGGTTTTTACGCTAAAAACCACGCTAAGGTACAGCTTTTCCGCAACATGCAAAATTTTTATGTCATAAACTTTGTTGTCGGGGTTGCAAACAGTAATTATATGCTAAAGAACATAAAAAAACGGGGTCAAAAAGGCGAAAAAGGTATTGCTTATTTGGATATTTATAATATAAGTACGACCTTTGCGCCCGATTTCAAGAAAGTACTCTTAGGATTACGCAACTATTTAGAAGATGCGGCATCCTTTAGAAAGCAACGTTCCGGGAAGAAATCACTGCCTGCGGGCAGTCCCGGATAGTATAAACCAAAATCACATTACATGAAGTATGTAAAATGGATTTTTGTTGTATTACTAATTTGTTCTTTAACTTCTTTTGTGGACAAACCCGTTTCGGGTTTGAAGGTGGGCGACGTAGCCCCTGACTTTACGGTCGAAACTACGTCGGGCGGGCAATCCCAAACGCTTTCCATGTTGAAAGGAAAGTATGTGTTGCTCAGCTTTTGGGCGAGTTCCGACGCGCCTTCCCGATTGCAAAACGTCAGTTTAAGCAATGTGTTACGGGAGAATTCGTCGGCGAACGTGGAAATGGTTTCCGTATCTTTCGACTCTTACCGGTCGATTTTTGAGGAGACTGTTCGCAAAGACCGACTGATTGCACCGATATGTTTTGTGCAGACCACAGGACAAGCGTCCGACATCTACAAAACGTATCGACTGAATCGCGGGTTTGGTAATTACTTACTGAACGATCAAGGCGTGATAATCGCCAAAAACATCTCTACCGCCGAGCTTTCGGCCTATTTGAATTGAGTGGATTAGAAAAAGAAGAAGAATACAACAAAAGCCCCCTCTTACCCTCGCCTTCGGACGAGCGTGTAAGAGGGGGTTTTCTTATGGATGTAATTGTACTATATATTATATTTAGCTACATATTATTTTACATTTAATTTTCTATTTATTCAATAAACAGGATATATTCAACCACGAACGGTTTAACAAATAGGAATAATCCGTAATTTAATATTTTCTTAGTGATACATGTCTGTATCGGTTGTACCTTTGCAATCGAAAGGATAAGTAGAACAGCTTGTTAGCCGTGCTACTAAGCGTTTGACAGGCTTATCACATCACAAACAAAGACAGTACTTTTCTTCATTTATATTGTCTTTAAAGTGCTTTTTCCCGCGGAACACGTGAGTGCACCGGAGAAAAAGCGCTTTTTTTATA
>JAISHU010000169.1 GCA_031262385.1 Mediterranea sp. (in: CFB group bacteria) | reverse complement strand
GAATGCCGGTGCAATGCCCAGCCGCTCCGTCAGATACTCGTTGTCTTTACCAATGGCGCAGCACTTCACCCGTGCAGGCAGCACACGTTCGTTCCGTTCCAATTGCAACGCCAGTGATTCAATGGCTTTACGACTGGAAAAAGCAAGGTAGTCAACGTCGTCCAACCGCTCCAATAGTTGTGCAACGGCATCATTAGTCTTCGGTATCACGGTTTCTATTAGAGGAACGGAGAGGGGACGGAAACTCACACCACCCACATGGTCAGCACTCTTTAAAGCTTCCATCAAGCGGGCTGCATACGCTTCGGGAGCCGTAACAAGCAAGGACAGACAGGTCTCTTTCATTCGTCGATGGATGCTCAAATGCGATCGAGTACGGTTTTTATCAGTGTGTCGATGGTGTTTTTGTAACCGGTATTCGCCTCTTTTATCAGGCGATTGGCTATCACCATGCAAACCGTCATGGCACTGTGTCCCATAAGTTTGCTCAACCCTGCAAGCGCCGAACTCTCCATTTCGAAGTTGGTGATGCGGTGACCGTTGTATTCAAATTGCTCTATCTTTTCGTTCTGACGAGGGTCGGCAAGCGGGATGCGCAACACTCGTCCTTGCGGCCCGAAGAATCCGCTGGCAGCAATGGTTACGCCACGCACCATGTCGTCTTGTGCAATGCGGTCTATCAACTCGGCATCGGCGTCGATGACATAAGGAGCGGGTGCACACATATTGCCCGACCAGCCCATGTGGTTGAGGAAAGCACGCTCGAAAGCAAGGTCGCACACGGCATTACGACCTGCATAGAAATTGAGCAGTCCGTCGAAACCGATAGATTTTTGTGCACAGACAAAAGTGCCTACCGGCGTGTTAGGCTGCAAACCACCGCAGGTACCTACACGCACCAGCTCCAACCGACGTAAGTGGGGTTTCTCTTCGCGTGTTTTGAAGTCGATGTTCGCCAGAGCATCCAACTCGTTCATCACAATGTCTATATTGTCGCAACCGATGCCGGTAGAAACTACCGTGATGCGTTTTCCGTTGTAGGTTCCGGTAATGGTGCGAAACTCACGGCTGGCTACATCACACTCTTTTTCGGTGAAGTGCGAAGCTACCAGCGGCACCCTACCCGGGTCGCCCACCAATATTACTTTATCGGCAAGCCACTCGGGTTTTACATGCAGGTGAAATACCGAGCCGTCATCGTTGATAAGCAGCTCGGAAGGAGCAAAGTATTTTTTCATACGTTTCAAAAAAATTATCCCCTATCCAGCGGTTGATTTCCCGACGGTGTCGAGGGTTTGGCAATGGTTTCGCGCATGGAGGTATCGGCTTCGATATTCTTCATGCGGTAGTAATCCATAATGCCGAGGTTCCCGCTGCGGAATGCTTCTGCCATTGCTTTGGGTACTTCAGCTTCGGCTTCAATCACTTTGGCGCGTGCCTCTTGTGCTTTCGCCTTCATCTCTTGTTCCAAGGCGACAGCCATGGCGCGACGTTCTTCTGCCTTAGCCTGTGCAATGTTCTTGTCAGCATTTGCCTGATCCATTTGCAGCACGGCACCTATGTTTTTACCTATATCGATGTCCGCAATATCAATAGACAATATTTCGAAGGCTGTTCCGGCATCCAATCCTTTGCGAAGTACCAGTTTAGAGATAGAGTCGGGATTCTCAAGCACGGTTTTGTGGCTTTCCGCCGAACCGATAGACGACACGATGCCTTCGCCCACACGGGCTAAAATGGTTTCTTCGCCGGCACCACCCACCAATTGGCGGATGTTGGCACGCACCGTTACGCGCGCTTTGGCAATCAACTGAATACCGTCTTTAGCCATGGCGGTTACGGGCGGTGTGTCGATAACTTTTGGGTTGACCGACATCTGTACGGCTTCCAGTACATTACGTCCTGCCAAGTCGATAGCTGTAGCCGCCTGAAACGGCAATTCGATGTTGGCTTTCGATGCCGATACCAAGGCGTGTACCACATTGAGTACATTACCTTTTGCCAAATAGTGAGCTTCCAATCCGTCGCGGCTCACCGAGGTAACACCGGCTTTGTGCGCTTCAATCAGTCCCGGCACAATAATGTAGGGCGGAACGTTACGAATGCGCATCAAGAACAGTTGCACTAACGAGATGTTGACTCCCGAAACTTTTGCCGATAGCCATAAGAAAAACGGTACGTAATGAAAAAAGAGTACCAGAAAGATAATACCTCCAACGATAAGTATGGCAGGTAACAATAATGATGCTTCCATATTAAAATATTGAATTAAGAATTATACATTACTTCGCATCTACCATGATGATACCATCCATGATGCGCGTTACTACAATAGGTGTTTTCTCGGCAAGAAACTCTCCCGACGACTTTACCTCTACGATGTTTCCGTTGATTTCGGCATTGCCTATCAGAGCCAAGCGCGTAATAGCCACCCCCATGTCGCCCACCTTTACTTGGTCGGCTGCCTCGCGGCTTACTTTGGAGGTGATGCTCTTCTTCAACGAAATCTTGTCCAGCGTTTTGGAACGCATAAACCACACGAGTGCCCCGATACAAGCCACCCCTGAAATGAGAAGCGTTATAAACCCTGCCGTCGTGCTCATATAGACGAAGGCATAATAATTGGCAAAGATGAAAGCTGCCGCCGACAGGAATCCGGCGATGCTGATGCCCGGGAGCAAAAACAACTCTACCAATAACAACACAACAGCCGCAATTATCAGTACGGCAATAATAAGTACATCCATAGCGATTCTATTTGTTTAACGTTAACTTTTCTTTGTTGCGCGCATTCACGGCGGCGCGTTCCGTTTCGACGTATAGTATCTCCACCTGTTTTTCCAAGTCGAGAATGGCGGGTGCCATTTTAGTCTTCGCATCGGCATCAGCGTCGGCATAGCGGTCGCGCATGCTTTGCAGTTTCTCGTCTTGTGTCGTCAGTCGCTTGGCAAGTTCGCGATAAGCTGCGAAGAGTTGCTTCGCCTCGGCGGACTTAAAGTCGTTTATTATATAATAGGTGTGACGGTCGTCAATCACAAATTCAAAGTCGTGCACCTGTTTCGTCACAGGCTTGGCGGTGCGCACCGCCAGCAGACGCGCTTGTGCCGCCTTCACCACGGCGGCATCACTCCACGTTTCTTTCAGTGAGGTGATTTGCGCCAGACGTGCAAGCTTTTCCTTGTCCGTGGTTTCGTAATTGTACACACGTTTGGAAGCATTGGGCACAAAGATGTAGACGCATACCTTCCCTTCGGGTTGGTAACGGTCGGAAGCGAACCAGCCGAGGTCGTAATATTCGTCCACCACATACATATAGTCGTTGTAGGGTGAGTTGAACGGCATGCCTACATTTTCGGGGGTGAGGTAGGTATCGCTATTGATGTCGTAGCGCGTCACAAAGATGTCGTAGCCACCCAGACCGGCAGCACCGTCGGCAGCATAATAGATAGTCATGCCGTCGGTCATCATAAACGGATAGCCGGCGTTAACGCTATCATTGATAATGGCGGGCAAGCGTCGCTCTCTCCCCCACTCGTCTTGCAGTTTGGTATTGGTGAAGATGCTCTCTTTGCCGTCAGTGGTTTCGCCGTAATAGATGCGGTCGCCTATCTCCGTTTCGTACACGATACCGTCTTGGGCGGTGCTGTCGGGGAAAAAAGCGTTATAAGCAAAGAGCGCGCCCGACTCGGGACTGATTTTGTAGACATCCAGAAAGCTTTTCTTATCTACCACCACGCTATCTATCACGCAGACCTCTTCCACTCCCTTCAACATACGCAGGTTGGCTTTGCTCTTTTCCAGCAGCGCCTCGGCATTACCTATGGGGCGGCGGCGTTTGGTTTGACGGGCTATGAAAGCATCGTAGGTTGCCACCGCCTCCTCAAATCGGTAAGCCTTATCATAAGTTTGGGCTTGTTCGAGGGTTTGCGCCGACACACGGACGGTAAACAACATCCCAAGAGCTAACAAGATTGCTTTTGTTTTCATCGCCATATGCATTAGTTATTGTTTCGGTCTACTTTGACAAGTCCGCCCGTTACGGGGTTGAACAGCACCTTCGTGGTAGAGTTCTTGTTGAACAACACCGGTGCGAGGTATTCTATGGTACCAAATTGCGTCACAGGCACTTCGGCATTCAGCAGTTCTTCGTTGCGGTAGTTCAGGGTGATGTTGGCTCTTCCCGGCACGTTGTAAGCAATACCCTCCACTGTTTTCTTACCGTCGGCAGGCGGGATGTTGACGCTTTTTAGATCGGTCAGCGTGAGGTACACCGGTTCGCCTGCCAAGTCGTTGCCATCCAATATGCCCAACTTTTGCGAAAAGCGGAACACCACATGTTCGGTCATTGCTTCGGGGACGATATGCAGGGTGCGAACCACCTGTTCCGTCACCTCTTTGCCCGAAAACATTTCGGTCAGTGCGGTCTCTTGTCTGTTCAGATTATCCAGCATCAACTTCAGTTGTACGCCGTCTTGCGGCATGGTTTCGGCTTCACCGCGCAGCAAGTTGTTTTTGCTTTCGCGGATGCTATATATCTCCTTGGCTACCAGTTCCGCCATTTTAGCGGTAGAGCTTGCCATAAGTATCTCTTCGGTAAGGAAGTTGCGCGGGTCGGGCAGCGGATCGGTCGGTACACTGCCTCCCGCTAAAGTTTCGGCGGACTTCGGTGTGGTACCCAAAGGCATATTTATGGAGCAGACGATGCCGTCTTTGGTAAGTTCCATGAGCGGAGCCACGGTTTTATCTTTCATTTTTACGAAGTAAACGTTATCCTTGTCGGGTACGCCGATAACTTCGGTTTGCATGCGATCGAGCGTCCAGTGGACTTCCTTCTCCATAGTAGCATCGTTCAGGCGCAGATAGCGATTGGCGTACTTGGCAAACTCGCCCGGCGTGCGCGTATGTTTGGTAGCACTGACGGTGAGCACGATTTCTGTTTTGGGAAGGATGTAGGTAACTCCGAAATCCTTGCCGCGCATGATGCCGGTAAGCACTTCCGTTTGCGCCGCCACGGGCAGGGAAAGTAGTGCGGCAAGCAGTGTTAAGAGATGATTTTTTTTCATAAGCTGATTGTGTCTCATTCTGTTATTCTTTTTGTATCAACACCACGGCGTAAGCGGCGATGCCTTCTTCACGCCCCGTGAAACCCAGTTTTTCGGTGGTGGTAGCTTTTATGGAGAGGTCGTCGTCGGCGATACCCATTACTTCGGCAAGTGTGCGTTGCATATCGGGGATGTGTGCCTTGAGTTTAGGGCGTTCGGCACAGACGGTTGCGTCGATATTGCCGATGCCGTAGCCTTTATCGGCAAGCAACGCCACTGTTTGCTTCAGCAAGATTTTGCTATCTATATTCTTGTAGGTTCCGTCGGTATCGGGGAAGTGATAGCCGATGTCGCGCAGATTGGCTGCTCCCAGCAATGCGTCGCAAATGGCATGTATCAGCACATCGGCATCCGAGTGTCCCAACAATCCCTTGTCGTGTTCCAAACGAATGCCGCCAAGCCACAGTTCGCGACCATCTACAAGCTTGTGTACATCAAAGCCAAAACCGGTTCGTATCTTCATAACGTCTCTAATCTATTTATAAGAAGATTTGGGCAAAGATAAAAAGATTTTATGGGAAAGCTATTATCCCGCCGCTTTTTATCGTAGCCGCAGTATATCGCCTATCTCGGGAACATACTCGCCATCCTTTCGGTTCATCTTGTAGAGATTCTTCAGACGAATGGCAAATTTTTGTGAGATAGTATGCATGGAGTCGCCGTCGCGTACCACATAAATCGTATGGGGAGGCAGCGCTTTCTTGCGTTTCTTTTTAAGGTAGATGATGTCGCCGGCTTCGAGGGTGTACGCTTTGTGCAGGTCGTTGTATTTCACCAGCTTCTTCCAACTGATATCGAACTCTTTGCCCAGCAATTGGAAAGAATCTCCGTCGCGTGCCACCACATAAGCGATGTCGTTTGCCAGATAGACCTGATGTGGATTGGCGAGCCACGGCTTTTTTTGCAGTTCTTTTTCTATACGGCGTGTGTCGCGTTTATCCAGTGCTTCGGCATCGTATTTATAGAGTTCGTAGTCTTCAATAATAGTAATCAGTCGGTTGGCATACGAAGGGTCGGTAGCATAACCGGCTGTTTTCAGTCCGCGTGCCCATGCTTTGTAATCGGTAATCTTCAACGAAAACAAGAAAGCATAACGTGCACCGCGTTTCAGAAAGAGCGAATGGTCGTCGTAAGAGTCCTCGACATTGCCGTACACTCTGAAACATTCGTTAGGTGCATCGTCGGTGTGGCGTACCGTACGTCCCCGCCAATCGCTATGACACTTTATGCCGAAGTGGTTGTTGCTTTTACGTGCCAATTCGCTACGTCCGGCACCGCTCTCCAGCAATCCTTGCGCCAACGTGATGCTGGCAGGAATCTTATGTTGTCGCATTTGTGCCACAGCCAGTGGCGCATATTGGCGAATATAGTCGTTGTAGAGGGAGTTGCGGCGTTGTGCCGACAAAGAGACGGATAGCAAACAAGCTAAAAACAGAGAGATAAACGATTTCATATATAGGATACTTTACTTTCAATGATTTGTTGACAGATTAAAGATTCACAAGAAACCGCCTTGCTTCTCTACAAAAACAGCCTCTATGTGTCGGCAAAGGTAAACAAAAACAAGTTCGATACACCGTTATATATACATTAAAATCAAAACGGTTTCTAAGAAAAGTCATCCTAAAGGATTGAAATAACCAATGGCTTGCTTACCTTTGTAATACTATTTACAATATAAACAGCACTCTCATGAAAGAATTGACCTTGCAAATAGACATTCACGTCTTTGATTATAGCGAATTGTGTGATGCCGACCGTCGGCTTGTTGACGAAGCCAAACAAGCTACCTACCGCAGCTATGTGCCTTATTCGCATTTTAGTGTGGGTGCTGCCGCCCGTCTTGCCGACGGCACTGTGGTAAGCGGCAGCAATCAGGAGAACGCAGCCTATCCGTCGGGACTGTGTGCCGAACGCACTACCCTGTTTTATGCCAATTCGCAACATCCCGACCAAGCGGTAGAGACACTTGCCGTAGCGGCACGCAACGAACGCGGAGAGTTTCTCGACGAGCCTATCCCGCCGTGTGGCGATTGTCGCCAAGTGATGCTCGAAACCGAAGCACGCTTCGGCAATGCCATGCGCATCCTGCTTTATGGCAAACAAGGTGTTTACGAAATGAAGAACGTAGGGGCACTGTTGCCGTTGTCGTTTGGTTCCGAAGCTATGAAGTAGCACGAGCTTTCGGCGTGCGACGCATTCCTTATCAAAGTGTCAAAACGTCAAACGAACCCTCGAAAAACGGGCTTATTTCGGACTGAGGGACGGCTCGGTGACTTTCGCGGGCGTATAGCGCGTTAAACTATGTAAAAATAGCACCTTAATGCGCACGCTCACAGAAAGATATAAGGAATTTATGTCAAAAAACAAAAAGCGTGTTCAGCGCGAAAAAACAGCCCCAAAAAGAACTTTATGAAATTATCTTGCCGAGTTATCGTGATAACTTGCCGAGATAACGCAACAATTTGCCGGGATATACAGGCTAACTTGCCGAGATAATTTCTTTAGCCGGCAGTTGATTCGTTGTTTTCGCGTCGACAGTTTGTTGTTTTCGCGAAGATGATTCGTTGTTTCCGTGGAGTTGATTCATTGTTTTCGCCGAGTTGGTTCGTTAAGTAGCCGAAAACAATGCATAGCGTGCGGTTTAAAGGCACGTTTTCTTCAAAGTACGAGTTAGCAGAAAGCGCAATATTACGACATTATGACGTATAAATAGTAAATAACGCGCCAATATGATAATATGACAATGTGCTAATGAGGCGATGCACAAGTAAAGTAAGATACTGTTTCTTAGAAACTGTTTTGAATTTAGTGCTCTTTGATTTGAGAGCTATTTTTGAGGATTATCTTTCTGTTTTAGGAGGAAGATAGCGAGCTATCTGACGACTAAAAGAGGAAGATAAGACCGAAAAGAGACTCAAAGCATGAGTAATAATATTCTATTCCAATAAATTCAAAACGGTTTCTTAATATTATTAATATATTTGCAGCAGCATAGTAACTCAATCCCTTACCCCTCATGAAAGAAATAGAGATAGACGAACAATCGGGCTTCTGTTTCGGCGTAGTCACCGCCATTAAGAAAGCCGAAGAGGAGTTGTCCAAAAGCGGTACACTATACTGTCTCGGCGACATCGTACACAATAACCGCGAGGTAGAACGCCTCCGTTCCATGGGACTGATTACCATTAATCACGAAGAGTTTGCCCGCCTGCACGACGCCAAAGTGCTGCTGCGTGCTCACGGCGAACCACCCGAAACATACGACATAGCCCGACGCAACAACATCGAAATCATCGATGCCACCTGCCCCGTGGTGCTGCGCCTGCAAAAAAAGATAAAGCAAGAGTACACGCAGCCCGATGCAGCAGAAAAACAGATCGTGATATACGGCAAAAGCGGACACGCCGAAGTAAACGGATTGGTGGGACAAACCGAAGGCAATGCCCTCGTAGTGGAGAAGTTCGACGAACTGCAAAAGCTCGATTACAACAAAGATATCCGCCTCTACTCGCAAACCACCATGTCGCTCGACGAATTTCAACAGGTGGTGCACCACATCGCCAACCACATCGGCGCAGATGCCGGCTTTGAATACCACGACACCATTTGCCGGCAAGTAGCCAACCGCATCCCGGGAATACGACAGTTTGCCGCCTCGCACGACCTTATCTTCTTGGTGAGCGGCAAAAAAAGCTCCAACGGCAAAATCCTCTTCAACGAGTGTCGCGAGGTAAACCCCAATTCACACCTCATTGAAAGTGCCCGCGAGATAAACCCCGAACTGCTCAAAAATGCCACATCCATAGGCATCTGCGGAGCTACTTCCACACCCACATGGCTCATGGAAGAAATAAGCGAGGCGATAAAGAGCTACATCTAAACTTTTGCTACCTTTGCGGCGTTAAAACTCAATAGATTAAATAATAGACTGTTTTTTATATTATGGGAGCGATTAAATGTATCGGCATCTTAACATCCGGGGGCGATGCACCGGGAATGAACGCCGCCATCAGAGCGGTAACACGTTCGGCTATTTACAACGGACTACAAGTAAAAGGAATATATAGAGGATATCGCGGCTTGGTGACCGGCGAAATCAAAGAGTTCAAAAGCCAAAACGTCAGTAACATCATCCAACTGGGGGGAACTATCCTAAAAACAGCTCGCTGCGAGGAGTTTATGACACCCGAAGGACGCAAAGTTGCCTACGATAACATGCGTGCCGAAGGTATCGACGCCTTGGTTATCATCGGCGGTGACGGCTCGCTTACGGGCGCCCGCATCTTTGCACAAGAGTTTGACGTTCCCTGCATCGGACTGCCCGGCACCATCGACAACGACCTGTATGGTACCGACACCACCATCGGCTATGACACTGCGCTCAACACCATCCTTGAGGCTGTCGACAAGATACGCGACACGGCCACCTCGCACGAGCGCCTCTTCTTCGTCGAAGTGATGGGGCGCGACGCTGGCTTCCTGGCACTCAACGGAGCCATTGCCTCGGGTGCCGAAGCGG
>JAISHU010000049.1 GCA_031262385.1 Mediterranea sp. (in: CFB group bacteria) | reverse complement strand
TTGTTGGGTTCATCTATCCGTACAAGCGTACTCTTTTCCGTCGGATTGTCGCTTTCAAAAAACTCGGCACGCCACTTAAAGTTGGTGGTAAGTTTAAAGTTGTCAACGCCATCATTCTCGTCCATTACATAAGCAGATTCGCTGATGTCGGTTGTCAGTTGATAGTTCATCTGTTTAAGCACAATGCTTTTCGTGCTACTTGTGGTTTCTCCGGCGGCTGTCAGCACGGTAAAGGTCACAGTTACGGCGCGCCCGTTCCACTCGTTATCGTCCTTACTTTCTATGGCAGACGGCGACAGCAGGTAGGTGTGCGAACCTTCGGGCGAAGACAATGTAGCGGGCTTTATCATCCCTGTCGTAAAGCCACCTTTCCCGGCGACTGTTGCTACTTCCACTTTTAAGGGATAATTGGCGGGATGCCACTCCACGCGTAGCTTCTGCACGGCGGGTACTCCGTTATTGTTGGCTTCGAAAAGCATCGTATCGCCACCGCTCAGCACATGTCCCGCATCATTGGTAAGTACGATGTTTACCTCGTTGTTCGCCGCTTGCGACACGGTGAGTTTGTAACTGAGGTGTCCGGCAACAAAAACGAATTGGGCAGACCGTTCTTTCTTTGTGTTGTTGGCGTCGAACTTCGTATAGAAGCTGTAAGGGGTCTTGGCAGGCTTTACGTTAGCATTGTCGGTACCGCGTCCCACGGTTACTACGGAGTTATCGTCCACTTTGTGTAGCGTTAGCCACGGTTTGTCGGCATCGCCTCCTTTATAAATCACCTTTTCTATATACCATCCGTCGGGATAGTTGGCATCAGTAGAGAGGTAGTCGGTTTCCACCGTTATAACGTTGTCGTGCAAGCTGGCGTCTACACGTTTGTCGTCTTGGTTAAAAGCCATTCGTCCGTGCTTCACCGAGAGATACGAATCTTTGTCGAAAATCATGTCGCCCAAGTGGACGAGGTTCCATGGTTGCACGGTAGCATCCAAGTTGGCTGTTTTGGAGAGGAAAGCGTTATCGGGGTCGTTTTGTCCGCTACCGGTTACGGAGTTGACGGTTATTTCGTAGAGATGATTGCGTAGCAAATCCAACAGTTTAACCGTGCCGGAGATTGTTTCGGTGAAGTCGATGCGGTAGTAGCTTTCGGCAGTGACTGCATCAAAGTTGCCGTCCGGGGCATACTTCCCGCCTATCACCAGACAGGCGGCATTGGTATAGTCGGTTAGGGGCGGAGCTTCATACTCGGGTGTGTAGATAGTGCATTTCGCCGGCTCGCCCGTCGATTCGGAATAGGTGTACACCTGCGGACCTTTCTCTACCTTGTACGGTTTATAGTTATCGGACGGATTGCCTGCGATAGAGGGTTTCAATATCGTATTCCCTGTACTGTCCCAGTAATCGGAAGTGCTGATAGGTGCGATGCGTCCCACCGTGTTGCGGTTGTACAGGCGCAGGGAGGTAAGGCGAAACACCTTGCCGGCACTGCTGCTTAATGCAACGTCTATGCGTACCGTCATACGTATCAATACTTGTGCGATGTTGGGTATGGTGGTGGTGGCGGTAACTGCCATATCGCCGGTTTCTCCCCATAAGGGGAATCTATTTATGCTGCCGGATGTTTCTCCCCATACTTTGTCGCCCAAGTTCAACTGAAGCAGCCGAAGCAGTTGTTCTTTCGACCAATTGTCGCGCTCGGTGAGGTTGGCGGTGATGCGGGCTACCTCGTCGTGTGCATTGGCTATGACGACAAACTGCTGGTTGCCTTTCAGTGTATAGGCTTTGGCGGTGAAGCTTTTAATGTTGCCTCCGTCGGTAGCCGTGGAGCTACCTACCGAGTGATAGGCGTAATAGTAGTTGCCGTTCTCTTTGCGGAAGGCAAGCACATCTACTTCGGTTACCTTTTCGTCGTCGCCGACAGATGCACGTGTGGCAGACGCTCCGCCTTGCGTAACGGAGATACTGAATACGACCTTTTTTTCGGAAGAGGCATCCCGAACAAATTCCGGCTCGGAAGAGCTGCATGCCGAAACAAGCAACGCCGAGAGGAGGGCGGGAAGAATGTATTTTATCATATTATAGTGCATAGAATAATGGTGTTATTACTTTTTTACAAGAGGCCAATAGCTTGTATCAGAAGGTTGTTTGGGAGTGTATTTATTTGCACCCCAAACATCATCCCAAGGTTCGAATATCGGAGTTCCATCGTCCATTTTAGCATTGTCAGTGAGCATGTCGCTAAAGGCAGCTCCGTAGGCAGCACACTCACGGGCAAAGGCTACTAACTGAAAGCCTATTTTATTGGCTTCTAGAGTCTTGGAAACATCTTGTTTAAAATCATCTGTTCCGGAACTAAAAAGCTGGCTTTCTCCAAGAAAGATAACTTGTTTCACGGGGTCGACAGCCAATATCACATCTTCCTTATCTTTAGAATAGATAATAGGAACTGTTGTGTCTTCAGGCCAAGCTTTCAATACTATAGAGATTCCATCCACCCAATTAAAATGATTAGAATAATTATCAGTCTCTTTCTCCTTAAACTTGAATTTAAACGGATTGCCCGCTTCAAGATAACTTCCGGTCAGATATTTATAAATACGTTTGCTTGCATTTTCAGTGAAAAAGTTGAGATTCTTTTTTTCGCTATTTGCCGACGCATCATCAACTGCAAAGCCATAAGGTAAGTCCTTGTTGATATCCGTAGCTTTTGTTGAATTCATATCAGTTTCGCCTTGAAGCCATAATACCTTTTCTTTTTTGTCCACCTTTGTTTCAATCTCTTTACTTGTTAACACGAGATTATCACCAATAAATTGCAATAATGGTAGATGTATATACCTGTATTCCATACTATTAGGGGATGTTTTGCTGATATCTATGTTAGCAAATGTTTTCTTAATTAACTCACTCATTCCTCCCCAATAAACATTACCTATCGCCCCATAGTCCAAGATGATATCTACATTTTCATCATTTATCGGCTCCCACACATTCTCCGCCCCGACTCTTTTTGTCAGCTTATCCTGCTTCACTGTAACCGTTCCATTGGGTATAGTTATCTTATCCCCATCAATATCCATATAGACCGTTACCTCCGTCGTAATCGTCTTTTCGCGGTTAGGATACCAAATGTAAGGCATACTTATTTGCAGACCGTTACCTACATAACGAGGTTGGTGGGGTTGTACGATAGCTCCGTTGTTGTCCTGCACCTTTATCGTATGATTGGTGATAAGGCTGTTACCATTGTAGAAGTCTGTGGTGGTAGGTTGCGGTGTGCTCTCAATAGCCCAGCGGAAGTTGCGACGTCCCTCAATATTGACATCCTTAATGCCGCCTGTGGGCAGGACATTCTTCTCGTCTCTAAGCTTCACCTGCAAAGCCACCCCTTTCACTTCGGGCTGTGTAGGATAGGTGTTTTCGTCCTTTGTTCCGGTTTCCGCAATGCGTTCGAACTTAAGTTTGGCGGGGAACTTGCCCGTATCTTTGTATTTCGAGAGTGTAGGTCTATTCGCACTATATTGCGCTACCAAATCCTTGTAGCGGAAGTAGAGCACGCTACCGGTGGTATAATTGCTGCTACCTGTGCCACCCTCTGTGATGGCATCAAGCAAGATATCGCCGTCGCCGACGGATGCCTTCCACGGAAAGTTGGACAGTACCGTTACGCCGTGCGATTTGTTGTCCATCAGGTACGGAGTAGCTTCCGGTTTTATTTCGAGGTTGTAGTTCTTTTGGAAAAGCGTAACGGTTTTGTGTAATGGTTTTTTGTCGTAGCTTACATAATAGTCAAAGGGCAATACACGACCTTCCCATTTGTCCAACTCAGGGTCGCTGTTAAGTATGGCATCCGGCCAAATATTCAACGTCTCGGTATGTACAACACCCGGAGTGTCTGACAGCCACCCTTTGTCATACCAAAAAGAGGCACCATCTTGTTCTATATAATTAGGTATTCCACCCGGATTAACGAGTATAAGGTTACCGTCTTCTGCCACCCATATCACTTCCAGCTTTCGTGCGGCAGGTCGTTGGTCTGTAAACGCCTCAAAGTAGGCTTCTTCGCCGGTAGAAACATCCACTCCATCGAGCACAAAGCGTACGTTGCTGTATGTGGGAGCTTGTGTCACCTTTACTTTCACCTCCAAACGTCCCGAAGCCAACACAACGGTGGCGGTGCGCGACAAAGCGGTTTCCGTGATATACTCACTGAAGCAGAGCAGTAGCTCTTTGTCTCCGGCGGGATAGGTAACAGAAGGACCTATGGTAAGTGACGTACGTCCTTCGGCGGCATCGCGCAACATAAGCCAGTCGGTAGAATTGCTATCGTATTCTATTTGCTTGATATACCAGCGGGCATTGTTTCTCGTTTGGAGTTGCACGTTCAGGCGATTATCCGTCTCGGCAGCCATGCGCACCGCATTGATGGGATATGTAAATTCCGATTGACTAACAGCCAACGAAGAATTCTTATCGAAGGCGGCATATTCCACATCGTTTTGATCCCACACCATAACGGTGGCTTTGATATTGACAGGTATAGAGGCAAAAGCCTCGTCCGCGGTGGCGTAGCCTTTGCCTTGCACCTCGGTTATATTAATCATGTATTGGTGGTTGCGCAAGATATTCAGTCTGTTGCCGTCGGCATCGGCGACTTCCACGCGGTAAAAAGTCTCGTCGGTGCCGTTGTAGCTTCCGCCTACCACGAGACAGGTGGCGTTCGCGGCATCGGTTATCGTAGCGTTATCGACTTCGGGCAGATAGATAGTTCCCTCCATGGCAACGCCGGGTATGGAAAAGTCGGCTGCGGCATCGTATAGCAGCGGACCTTTGGTAACAGAAGCCTTATCGGGCAGCGTGGGAGCGGTAACTACGAACGACGAGTTTATATGGTCGGCAGCAGGAGCCAGACATCCTTTGCCGGGATAGTTGTACAGTCTTACGCTCTTCAGTTCGAAGACGTCGGTAGTTTTGATCGGTTGGGTTGTATCAAGCTTTACGTCGATACGAGCCAGCATGCGCAGCAACCGAATCTCGTCTTGGATCTTATCGGTAACGGGAGTGATAAGTACGCCTTCGCTTGCGCTTTCGCCCCACATTGCGATGGGGGTATTGGCAGCGGCACCGTTGGTCGCCCACTTACCGGTGGTTTCGAGTATGGCGCTTTTTAGGATGCTCTCTTTAGAGATATCGCCAGCCTTGGGATTAGCTTGCAGAAGCTCGATTATCGAGATGATTTCACCAATCGTGTGGCGTGCATTTGCCACAATCACGAACTGTTGCTTCTCGCTTAGGGCGCGTGCCGTAAAGGTAAAGGTAGTCTTACCGTTATCATCGTCCGATTTTTTAAAGCCTTCGGCATGATAAGCATAGTAATATTTGTTATCTGCCGTATTCAGTTTGAACGCCAACACATCCATTTCGCTGATGCTCTGCTGTTGAGCTTCGGTCAGCGCACGGGTTTGTTCGCCATACTTGCTGTTCTGTGGTACATGCACACTGAACAGCACCTCTTTTTCTTTACTCTCGCTTGGATTGGTCGGCGGGGTTACGAAAGGTTCTTCACGACTATCTACGCACGATACGGCAAGGATAGTCAGCAATATGTAACACGCTATGCGCATCATCACATTAGATCTTCTTCTTTATTTTTACTCACCCAATGGTCTACACCTACGGTAACTGCCATATTGACGTCGAACGTAAGGGTGATGTGAAAGGTATGGTGTGTATCGAACGAAAAATCAGGGTCGTCGCGGTAGGCTTGGCGTATCAGTTTCACCAAGTCGCAGACCTCTTCGCCGGCACACGGATAGAGTTGTTCGCCCGTAGTAATGTCGGTAATACATAGCTTCGGAGAACGACTATCGTCCAACTTGAGTTTGCGCAGCATACCGTTGAGCGACGTTTCACCGGGTTCAAACCGCATGGTGGTGGCGTAGCAGAACGTGTCGCATCGGGCAAACGAGTTGTCGAAGTAGTAGTTACCATCGCTTGCCGTAATGCGGTACTCGTAGTTATCCGAACATACGGGCAGTCCGTCTACGGTGAGGTAGATGGTATTGGTATTTTCTACCAGCGGGATAGATATTTTTTGGTCTTCACCGGTTACAAGCACCTGCTCCAAGCGCCCGTAAAACATGCGCGGAATCAGGTAGGTAATCCTTTCGTCGTCGGGGATGTCTAATCGAAACAGTGCATCTTCGGCGTTTACGCGTGTAGTAGCCATACCGGGAGCATCGAAATTGACACCAAAAGGTGACTCTTGCGACGTCCATATCACAAAGTCGTACAATCCCGGAGGAACATTAACATCCAGTGTATATGTTTCGCCCACCTCCAAGAAATCGAAGGTGCGAACCTTTACAATCTCGTGGTCGGGACCAATGATGTAGAGGTACACGGACTTAAGCGTATCTATATCATCCGCCTCTACTTCGCCTCCGGTATCAATGGAGAGCGAATCGAGCGTAAGGGTGACTTCTACGCTTTGATGACACTCGGCAGTGTCCTCGTTTACACACGAGGTGTAAACGAGGAGGATACCGAGTATAACTGAAACAATATACTTAGGTGACAAATGCATGATGTGTTATTGGAGGTCTACGCCAATATCTTTCTTTGACCAGTTCTCAATTGTTACAGTCACGCCAAGTGCCGTTTGAACTGCCAACGGAGCTGTCGGGTCATCCAACTCTTCGGTGTCGCTGCCCAAGCGTTTGATGCTATTGATGGTGTAGCTGTAGTATTCGTTACGCAACGACTGACCATACAAACCGGTAGCTTCATCGGAATGACTATTCAGCCAAAGGTCGTAGTAGCAATAACCGTCTACATATTCAGTATCGCCGGCTGCACCTACTAAAGTTAGGAAAGTGGTCTTTTCTACTTCTGCCTTAGGATCTGCGGCTGTGTAATAAAGTTTTCCATCGCTACCAATTACTCTAAAGAAAGTAGCATAATTGTCAGGAGTAGCCTCTTCGAAAAGTTCGTCTAAAGTTGCCTTGCCGCCGGTAGGAGCCGCTTTCGCTTTCCACACCTTTGCAGGTTTGAATTGAGCTTTAACAACCAAACGGGTTACCATACCTTGCAAAACAGGTTTTTCGCTGGTATTCTCCGAGGCATACAGTGCTGCAAGCTTATCAATAGTTGTTCCATTAGCAGCCACTGCGGCATAAGTAAGAGATCCGGTCGCAAAATCCGGATAGAAGGTAGAAGCATCCCATTGCTTCGTATTCCAGCCGGTTAGTGACCAGTTGGGGTCTTTATACAGAAAAGCGGCACCACTTTTCTCTTGGTTTTGCAGCAAGAACACTTTCTGATTGAAGTTATCAATGCCAAATTTCAAGTTATCCATATTAAAGTCGCCTTGTAACTCTGTTTCCACAGCAACCGTTGCAGCCTTTTGTACAGTTACCTTCGCTGCCAAACGAGCTACCGTAACCTCTACTTGATTTTTTTTAGGGAATTTTGGGTCAGTAGCATCAGTGATAGTAGTTGCTTCCAAAGCCTCTGCAGTTGTGGTTATCACTTTATTGCACATCACAAATGCTTTACCTGTATTTACACCTGTACCGTCAGAAATTTGTGCTGTAGTAATTGTCTGTCCAACTTCCGAGAGAGCTTTAATGCTACCGGCAGTTATCAAACCCGATTTAATCGAAGCAGGAAGATTGAATGCCACAAACACTTTTTTCTGTCCGGTAGTTGTTTTTACGGCAGTCTTTGCAGTGTAGAGATTGTCAGTTGTTCCCGTTCCCTGCGTAAAGTAGTCTCCAAGCTTAGAATCATCAAAAGATGTTACCGATTCGTAGATACCAGCTGCATCATAAATAAAGATATCTACTGTCTTAACTGCCGTTTCATCTGCCGTGGCATTTTCATCCGCTGTAGCACGGGTTTGAGCAGATTGTGGGAAAGCAATGTTCAAAGCCATGTAGGTTTCTTCACCTTGCACGTTGTCATTCCCTCCATTGGGAATCTCATTTTGGCAACTGCTCAATCCTGCGGTTGCCAGTAGCATAAATGCTACACATTTCATACTTGTTTTCATAAAAAGGACATTGTTAATTAAAAATTACTATTGTTATATTTTCATCTCGACATTTCATCTCATCATTTCATCATTTCATCATCTTAGTGGGCATACACAGGTGATTCGCCCGTCCCAACGTATGCTGCATTTATTTGGTTTCTGTGTAAAACACCTTGATGTAGGCTACATTGCGCATAGCGGGGAAGAACTCTTTCAGCAGTTTGCGGTAGGTATTACCTCCGTGCAACCTCATCAATTGTCCTAATCGTCCCACTCCCCGTTGTGCATCCCACACAGGTATATGGTCTATAATCTCTGTGATTTCTCTCTTTTCGGGCAAGTCCGATGCCTCTACCAATTGGCGCAGGTATTGCCAGTTGACACCTCCGTTGTAGTCTATCACCAGCGAATCGGCAAGAGTGCTGTTTTGCACCACATAGCGTTTCAGTTGCTTCACGCGTTGTCCTGCCAAGGCGCGGTTCACGGTGCTGCTTCCTTCGGGCGAAGCATATCCGCCTAAGAGCACATAGGCAACCTTACACGTTTTGTCGTCGGCGATGCGACGGATTACAGTCATCAGTTTATCCATGGATTCACGGTTATTGTGAAAGCTCAGGTCGAGGTCGTTGCTGCCTTGCGGGAAGTAGAGCATCAGCGATTCGTCGGGAGTGCCTTTTGCCCGCTCTTCCATCTCCTGCTGCGTGCGGGGGATGCGATAGTCGGCAGGCAGTTTCTCCACAAACGTCAGTATCGCTGCCAAGCTATCGCCTGCGCTACGTGCAGGTGTCGGCGGTGACACTTCGGGTTGCAAACGGGGTGTAGAGTCGGGCTTCACCGTCACCACCCGTTCTACGGGGAGCAACGGAAGCACCTCTGCCGGCGGAGTAACGACAGACTTCGGTAAGGCAGCCTTCGGCTTACCCGTGAGTTGATAGACCAGTGTGATGCCTGCTTGCGTAGGTCCCAGATAGACATCCTTCTTCTGTTCCAGTCGCTCGCCGCAATGTACGCAGTCGTGTACATCGTACTTACGCCACACTGCGCCTGCGCCCAGCGTAAACTCCATTCCCCAGCGGTAGTTCCACTTCCACAGATAGCCGTAAGAAAGCCCGGCTCCATAACCGGTGCCTTGATAGCGGTATCCTTTTTCAAAATCGAAAAGCGGTAACTTATGATTGGAGATATTAAAAGCCGTAAAGAGTAAATGTGCGCCGAAGAAGTGGCCGTTGAAACGTTGTGTAAGCCAATAGCGATATTCTGCACGAGCAGTAAGGTGTGTAAACTTTCGGTTAGCAGGGTTTGATGTTGTGCGATTCCACGGATGATAACCCACAGAGGCATCGAGTGTAGTGTGTTTGGACAGTCCGACTTCCAATCCCAAATTGGGGGTTAACGAAGCGCCGGCATAGAGCAGGTTGACTTTTGCATACCACGGCACTGCCTCCGGAGAAGGGTGATGGGGGGAAGATGTAAGTCCTCCCGCACCATAGCCTTTCCCTTGGTTTTTGTCGGTTGTTTTATCCTCGTGTCTTTTACGCAAAATAATAAGGTTATATCTTGTCTGTGTAATGCCTATTTGGAGAGGATTCGGTTTCAACGCCAACGGTTCGAAGAGCACAGTCTCGAAGTTCTCTTCTTGACAACTCTCTGCCGTATTAGCAAGTTGCCCGCTTCCGTTGAAAATCAGAATACAGTTACGAAACAAATCGTACCTATAACCGGCTTTGTCGAACATCGTGTGCAGCGCATTGTCCACACTGATCTTCTGCTTCGCCGGAACAGTTACCATTTGGGCTAAGTCGACATCCTGATAGTTGAACGACAGAGTGTAAGGTGTCTGTTCTTCTATCAGTTTGAACGCTTCGTCCATACTAATGGGAGAGACAGGAAATACGACCTCTACCCCTTGAGCCAACAGAGGATAAAGACATTCTAAAACAAAAAGTCCGAAAAAGACTGCTCGCTTTTTTACGTCTATCATAGCCATAATCATCAAAGTTGTTGTTTTTGTTAGTACGACACTATGATTACGTAGAAAAGGAAAATAACTTCCCATAGGGTAGTAGTACTTTAACCCTTATTAACAAGGAGGTAAACTATAACACCTGTCAAATCTCCCCCAAAATAAAACTCGGCTTTTTGCATTCAGCCCTTCTGCCGGATTGTAACTATTTTACACACTGCAAGTTCGGCTGAAAGATATAGGCTGAAAGTAAAAAATATGCATTCAGCCGAAACGTACGAATTAATAATGGGCTAATATGCGGATGTGCGGATGGGGCTGTGCGCTTGGAATTGACAATGGACGGCGCACTGAGTGCGATAAATTAGAGTATAGGGGTAGATCCGCGCGCAACCCAAGTGATTGGCAGTAGTAACTGTGTATAGGGAGGCAGTAGTATCTCAAACTCCTCCCTATACACAGTTACTACTGCCTACCCCATCACAGTTACTACCGCCTCCCTATACACAGTTACTACGGCAAGCCATTCGGGCTGCGCGTGGCACGTTACAACCACATGCGTAAACTCTAATTTATCTCAAAGATTCTATTACTTGAATTAGGAAGCTTAATCACTGAGTTACAAAGCCTAATCACGGGATTCACGATTCTCAATCACGTGATTTACGATTCCCAATCACGTGATTCATAAAACTCAATCACGTGAATGACAAAACTCAATCACTGAGTTACAAAACTCTATCACGTGAATGACAAT
>JAISHU010000040.1 GCA_031262385.1 Mediterranea sp. (in: CFB group bacteria) | reverse complement strand
TCAGAATACCAAAGGGTGTCTTGCCCATTAAAGTTTGTCGGTCGGCTTTCCCTTCGCCGGTGATGATGACATGTGTATTGGGCAGAAAGCCTGTAAAGTTGCTTTGTTTCAGCATGTATTGGATACCCGAATGAAACGTTGCATGCAGATAGCTACCCAATGCAAAAGCCAGTCCGCCGGCTGCTCCTGTGTATGCGTCGTCGCGCATATCTATGCCGATATGTGTAGAGGTGAGGTCGGCAAAATGTGTCACGCCGTTTTCCAATGTTTTAAGCATCTTAGCGGTAACGGCGCCTTTTTGTGGGGCAAAAACCTTCACGGTACCTTTCTTTCCGCAAAGCGGATTGTCTACGTCGCACAGTACATTAAACGTTGCCTGTTCCAATAAGGGGGATACATCGCTGTCGTCAATGGTGATGATGCGTTCAAGCATTCCTCCGCAGCCGGCAGGGAGTTCGTTTCCTCTTTTGTCCAAGAAACGATAGCCCAAAGCTTGCAGCATACCTACGCCTACATCGTTGGTGGCACTTCCTCCCAAGCCTACCACGATGTTGCGGCAACCGTGATTGAGTGCATGCATAATGGCTTCGCCCACGCCGTACGAGGTGGTAAGTAAAGGATTGCGTTGTTCGGTAGGAACCAACGGAAGTCCGCAGATGTCGGCAATCTCGATGTAAGCGGTTTGTTTGTCGTCCGATATGCCGTAAAAGGCTTCGCGTAGTTGCATCAACGGACCATTCAGCACAAGGCGGACTTTAGTTCCACCTTTTGCCGTAAGCAGTGCGTCTACCATACCTTCGCCACCGTCGGACATAGGCATGTGATGTACCGAAGCATGAGGTAATGCCGTACGAATGCCTTTGACAACCGCTTCGCCTGCCTCTGTCGACGAAAGACATCCTTTGAAAGCGTCCATTATAACCAGAATATGTTTATCTTTACCTTTTGCTCTGTTCTTGAAATTTATTTTATCTACCGATTCTTTGAAACTTGTCTGGAGTTCTTTCATATCCAGTTTCATCTGTGCAACCTCTTTTTCCAAAAGCTTAATCACATTGTTTTCGGTACGTTGGCTGTACAGAGTTTCATCGGGAATATAGTCGTTCAACCGTCCATTCGATTCGTCCAAGTAATCAATGAGGTAATTCATACCCGCGTGAAAGGCAACAATCTCTTTGTCGGAGCGTTTGTTCTTAGAAGTATATTCTTCCATTAGTAGCACTTTGGCTTGCGATAAATCTTTCTTCATATATGTGTTTAATAGAAATAAGTGGCGCAAATATAAAGCATTTTTACAACTCTCTCTAAACGCGTTATGGAATAATAACAAATAGAGCTTGGTGTTTGTCCTCTATGAGCGCAATCGCTATCTTTGTCCGCTCACTTAGAAATTTAATTTTTCACTTTATGGCCATAGCCGATACTTACAAGACCATAGCCGCGCCTGCCGAAGGTATTTACACCGAGAAGCGCAGCAAGTTTGTGGCGCAGGCATTGCCGGTGCGCAGTGTCGACGAAATCAAATCGCATCTGGAAGCTTTTCAGAAGAAGTATTATGATGCGCGTCACATCTGTTATGCCTATATGTTGGGGCACGAGCGGAAGGAGTTTCGTGCCAACGACAACGGCGAGCCTTCGGGTACGGCGGGTAAACCTATTTTGGGGCAGATAAACTCCGGTGAATTGACGGATATATTAATAGTGGTGGTGCGCTATTTCGGCGGCATCAAGTTGGGTACCAGCGGACTGATTGTGGCGTATAGGGCGGCTGCCGCCGAAGCCATTGCTGCGGCTACCATTATAGAGAAGACGGTGGACGAAGAGGTAACGGCGCTGTTTGAATATCCGTTTATGAACGATGTGATGCGCATCGTGAAAGAAGAAGAACCCGAAATCGTGGCGCAGTCGTACGATATGGACTGCCGTATAACATTGCGCATCCGCAGTTCGATGATGCCGAAACTACGGATGCGCTTGGAAAAGGTGGAAACGTTGCGATTTTATTCGAACGAACCGTAGCGGGTAGGCAACAGTTTGCGGTCGCCCAGTGTGTTGTCTACACGTGCCACGTTTATCCAGAACTTATTGTCGCGTACGCTTTGTATGGGATAGGCAGCTTTCTCGCGCGGGTAGTTGTGCGACCAATTGTCGCCCACCACTTCGTATTCGGGGTGAGGAGCATTCACCAGTACATTGTCGGCTTTGTCGGCTTTGCCTGTTTTCACCTCTTGTATCTCTTCCCAAATGGAGAGCATCACTTGTACGAAGTTATCCAGTTCCGCCAGACTTTCGCTTTCGGTAGGTTCTATCATCAGTGTGCCGTGTACGGGGAACGACAGGGTGGGGGCGTGGTAGCCGTAGTCCATCAAGCGTTTGGCAATATCGTTTTCGGTGATACCCGTTTCTTCGTGAATCTTGCGACATTCCAATATCATTTCGTGTCCCACGAAGCCGTTTTTGCCTCTGTACACGATGCCGTATGTGTCTTGCAGACAAGCTGCCAGATAGTTGGCGCTTAGAATGGCGATTTTGGTGGCGCACGTCAATCCTTCCGCACCCATCATGCGAATGTAGCCGTACGTAATGGGTAGGATGCCTGCGCTACCGAAGGGAGCTGCCGCTACCTCGTTGGCGGAATTGCCGAGCAGGTCGTGTCCGGGCAAGAAAGGCACTAAGTGTTTGGCTACGCAGATAGGACCTACACCCGGTCCGCCGCCTCCGTGAGGCGAAGCAAACGTTTTGTGTAGATTGAGGTGGCAAACATCGGCTCCGATAAAGCCGGGATTGGTTAAGCCGACTTGTGCGTTCATGTTGGCGCCGTCCATGTAGACTTGTGCACCACAGGCGTGAACGATGCGGCATATCTCCACAATTTCGGTTTCGAAGATGCCGTGTGTAGAAGGATAGGTAATCATCAGTGCGGCGAGATGCTCTTTGTTCGCTTCTGCCTTGGCGCGGAGGTCTTCCATATCTACATTGCCTTGATTGTCGCAGGCGCAGGTAACTGTTTCGAAGCCTGCCTGAATAGCCGAGGCGGGATTGGTGCCGTGAGCCGATTCGGGGATAAGCACTTTGTTGCGGTGTCCTTGTCCGATGCTTTCCAGATAGGCACGGATTACGCGCAGACCGGCATATTCGCCTGCCGCACCCGAGTTGGGTTGCAGACTGACGCCGTCGAATCCGGTAATCACTTTCAATGCTTCGCTGAGGTTGTGTATCAGTTGGCGATAGCCTTCTGCCTGTTCTTCGGGTACCAGCGGGTGCATCGCCATAAACTCCGGACGGCTGAGCGGCAGCATTTCGGCGGCGGCATTGAGTTTCATGGTGCACGAGCCGAGCGAAATCATGGAGTGTGCCAGCGAGATATCTTTGCGGTCTAACCGTTTGATGTAGCGCATCATTTCTGTTTCGGTGTGGTAGTTGCAGAACACTTCGTGCGTCAGGAAACTGCTCTTGCGCTTCAACGTATCGTTGATGATGCTTCCCTCTTCAATGTCGCCGACTTTGCTCCAGTCTTTTCCTGCGGCAATGGAAAAGATAGACAGCAGCACGTTTACGGCAGCGATGTCGGTGGTTTCGTCGATGCTCATTCCCACGTCGCCGTTGCGGAAGTAGCGCAGGTTCACCTCTTTGCTCAGGGCTACGGTGCGTATCTGTTGTGCCGATATTGATTCGGGCAACGAGAAGCGCAGCGTGTCGAAGTATTGCGCGTTGTGCTGTTTGTAACCCAGCTTGGCGAGACTTTTTTCCAAGTAAACGGCGATGCTGTGTATGCGTTCGGCGATGATACGGATGCCTTCTTGTCCGTGGTAAACGGCATAAAAGCCTGCCATGGTAGCCAGCAACGCCTGCGAGGTGCAGATGTTGGAAGTGGCTTTTTCGCGTTTGATGTGCTGTTCGCGGGTTTGCAGTGCCATGCGGTAGCACAACTTGCCGTAACGGTCTTTCGACTGTCCGATGATGCGACCGGGCATGTTGCGCTTATATTCGTCGCGTGTGGCGAAATAGGCTGCCGACGGACCGCCGTAGAACATAGGTGTGCCCAATCGTTGCGTGCTGCCGAACACAATGTCGGCGCCCCATTCGCCCGGAGGGGTGAGCAGCGCCAAACTCAAAATGTCGGCGGCTACCGCCACTTTGCAGCCGGCGGTGTGTGCTTGTTCGGTAAAAGCGCGATAATCTTCCGCGTTGCCGTCGGCATTCGGGTATTGCAGGATGCAGGCAAACAGGTCGGGTGTCCATTGCAGTTCGGTGTACTTGCCCGTGCGCAACACGATGCCTTGAGGAATGGCGCGTGTAGTCATTACCGCCAACGTCTGCGGGAAAATGTTTTCGTCCACAAACACTACGTTGGCACCGGACTTTTGTTGGTCGCGCGAGCGCAAAGCATACATCATGGTGACGGCTTCGGCGGCGGCGGTTGCTTCGTCCAGCAGCGAGCAGTTGGCAAGCGGCATGGCGGTGAGGTCGCTCACGGCGGTCTGGAAGTTTAGCAAAGCTTCCAAACGTCCTTGCGACACTTCTGCCTGATAGGGTGTGTACGATGTGTACCACACCGGATTCTCGAATACATTGCGTTGAATCACTGCCGGAGTAATGGTGTTATACCATCCCATGCCGATATAGGTGGTGTACAGTTTGTTCTTGGCGCCAAGTTCGGCAATGTGGCGGGCAAACTCGTATTCACTGAGTGTTTCGGGCAGTGGCAACGGTTGTGCGAGGCGAATGTTGGCAGGGATGGTCTTGCTGATAAGTTCATCTACACTGCTAACGCCGATTTTTGAAAGCATCACAGCTTCCTCTTTTTTGCTAATGCCGATGTGACGGCAGGCTAACAAATCACTTTTCATACGTAATAGGGTTGTTTTTCAGTTTCTAAAAAATGGGTTTTCTGCTTTTTCTATACCGATAGAGGTGGGTGCTCCGTGTCCGGGGTAAACCACCGTATCGTTGGATAACCTAAAGAGTCGGCTACAGATACCTTCTTTAAGTTCTTCGAAATTTCCTCCTGTTAAGTCGGCACGTCCTATGCTGCCTTGAAACAGTACATCGCCGGTAAAGAGGCAATGGCTTTCGGCGCAATAGTACACCAAACTGCCGGGCGAATGTCCGGGTACATGGATGACACTCAGTTGCGTGTTACCGAAACTGATGACGTCGGTGTCGTACAGATAGTGACCTATCTTAGGGATGGGACCGTTCCAACGGAAGCCGAACATGCGGCTTTGTCCCGGTGCGGATTCAATCCAAAATTCATCTGCCTGATGTGCCTCTATCGGTAAACCGTATTCTTCGGACGCCCACGCATCCCCAAAGATATGGTCCAGATGTAGGTGGGTGTTCAGCAGATGTTTCACGGTAAGTTCTCCCGAAGAGATGAATGTTTTCAACATCTCCCGTTCCTTTTCGGTGTAGCATCCGGGGTCAATGATTACGGCTTCGCGGGTTTCGTCCCACAGCACGTAGCAGTTGACAGGAAACATGTTAAATTCAAATCGTTTTATTTTCATATCGTTACATAGACCACCTTCTTGGTTTCGAAGAAGGCTTCGTTAAAATACGTGTGTAAGTCATACACAAAGGTTCGGTTGCGGAAGGGCAGGGTCTCGTGTTCGAGTTCGCCGCCTTTCAGACAAATCAAGCCGTTGGGTAGGGCATTGTGTTGTTCGTTGGAGATGTTTTTGCGGATGATTTTAAGCAGGTCGGCAAGAGGCATTACGGCGCGGCTTACTACGAAGTCGAATGTTTGTTTCTCCTCTTGTGCGCGTGCATGCTTTAGTGTAACGTTGGTAAGACCGATGGCGGCAGCCACTTCGGTAGCTACCCGTATCTTTTTGCCGATGCTGTCTACCAAGTGAAATTGCACTTCGGGAAACAATATCGCCAAGGGAATACCGGGGAAACCTCCGCCGGTACCCAAATCCATAACGTGCGTACCCGCTGCGAAGCTGATAACTTTTGCGATGCCCAGCGAGTGCAGCACGTGATGTTCGTACAGGTTGTCAATGTCCTTACGCGAGATTACGTTGATTTTACCGTTCCACTCTTGGTAGAGCGGATAGAGTGCATCAAATTGTTGTAATTGCTTTTCCGTCAGATGAGGAAAATAGGTCGAAATCAGGTTCACTGTTTTTATAAATCGTAATTAGCAACAGCCTCTTCGCGCAGCAAGGGTCTCACAGCGTCGTAAGAGAGGGTTATCTGTACGGGTCCCATTACATACGGTGTAATGTCGTAGATATTGTAATAGAAGGTAATGCCTTTCTCGCCGAGGAAGAAGTTTTCGGTAGGTTCCAAATTG
>JAISHU010000023.1 GCA_031262385.1 Mediterranea sp. (in: CFB group bacteria) | reverse complement strand
TTTCTGTTTTAGGAGGAAGATAGCGAGCTATCTGACGAGTAAAAGAGGAAGATAAGACCGAAAAGAGACTCAAAGCAAGAGTAATAAAAAACTATTTCAATAAAATCAAAACAGCTTCTTAATCTTGTCGCCAAATGTACTCATTTCATTTTATACACAAATAGCTCCTTGTTATTTTTTACGTTTTTAGGACTTTTACCTGCCTCTTTTCTTATATATATACAGATAGTTTGTATTTTGATGTTTCATAGGCTTCTTGTAATCACAACGTTATCAAATATCCTATTTACGCATCACAATGTCACAATCTTGCGCTTTCTGCTAACTCGTACTTTGCCGGAAACGTGCCTTTAAACCGCACGTTATGCATGATTTCCCGCTACTCAACGAACCAACTCGGCGGAAACAACGAATCATCTGCACGAAAACAACGAACTGTCGACGCAAAAACAACGAATCAACTGCCGGCTAAAGAAATTATCCCGGCAAGTTAAGCTGTATTTCCCGCCGAATTGTTGCGTTATCCCGGCAAGTTATCACGATAACTCGGCAAGATAATTTCATAAAGTCCTTTTTGGAGCTGTTTTTTTGCGCTGAAGGCGCTTTTAGTTTTTTGACATAATTTCATTGTATCTGTCTGTGAGTATGCGCATTAAGGTGCTATTTTTACATAGTTTAACGCGCTATACTCGCACGAAAGTCACCGAGCCGTACTTCAGTCCGAAATACGCCCGTTTTTCGGGGGTTCGTTTGACGTTTTGACACTTTGATAAGGGATGACCTCTCCTTAAATCAACCTGACAGCGCCTTTGTCCGCCGAGCTTACCATAGATGCATAGGCTTGCAGTGCCTTAGAGACGGTGCGTTGGCGGGTAACGGGTGTTTGGGGGCGTGCAGCCAGTTCTTCGTCGGTGAGCCGCACGTTGATAGAGCGTTCGGGAATGTTAATGTCGATGATGTCGCCGTCGCGCAACTTGCCGATGTTACCGCCGGCTGCCGCTTCGGGCGAAACGTGTCCGATGCTGAGTCCCGATGTGCCGCCGCTGAAGCGTCCGTCGGTAATAAGGGCGCACGCTTTCCCAAGGTGGCGCGACTTGATGTACGATGTAGGGTAAAGCATCTCTTGCATACCCGGTCCGCCTTTGGGACCTTCGTGTGTGATAACTACCACATTGCCGCTTTCTACTCTGCCGTCGAGAATGCCTTCGCAAGCCGACTCTTGCGAATCGAATACCTTGGCTGTGCCGGTGAAGTGCCAGATGCTTTCGTCAACACCTGCCGTCTTTACCACACAACCGTCTTGGGCAATGTTGCCTTTCAGTACCGCCAGTCCGCCGTCGCGACTGTATGCGTGAGCAAGGTCGCGGATGCATCCTTCGGCACGGTCGCTGTCCACGTTGTCGTAATATTCTTCTTGCGACCCCATGGTGAGACTGAACCGATAGGCAGGCGCACTCTTGTAAAGCTTTAAAGCTTCGGGGGTGACACGAGGGGTGGTTATGTCGTAGAGGTCGATGGCTTCGGCGAGCGTTGTGCCGTCTACACGGTTTACATTTACGTTGATCAATCCGCCCACAGCCAATTCGCTCAAGATACCGAGAATGCCTCCGGCACGGTTGACATCTTCGATGTGGTATTTCTGCGTGTTGGGTGCTACCTTGCAGAGGCAAGGTGTGCGGCGCGACAAGCGGTCGATGTCGTCCATCGTAAACTCCACACCGGCTTCGCGGGCAATAGCGAGCAGATGCAACACGGTGTTGGTAGAGCCGCCCATGGCAATGTCGAGTGTCATGGCGTTGAGGAAGGCGGCACGGGTGGCGATGCTACGGGGTAGTATGCTGTCGTCGCCGTCGCGATAATATTTGTCTGCGTTCTCTACAATGAGGCGTGCGGCATCGCGAAACAGGCGGGTACGGTTGGCGTGCGTTGCCACAATGGTGCCGTTGCCGGGCAAGGCGAGTCCGATAGCTTCGTTGAGGCAATTCATGGAATTGGCGGTAAACATTCCCGAACAGCTTCCGCACGACGGGCAGGCGTTGTGTTCTATCTCGGCAACATCGGCATCGCTTACCGTGCTGTCCGCCGATTGTATCATGGCGTCAATCAAGTCGAGTTTACGTCCGTTCCAGCGTCCGGCTTCCATGGGACCTCCCGACACAAATACGGTGGGGATGTTTAGCCGCATTGCCGCCATTAGCATGCCCGGCGTAATCTTGTCGCAGTTACTGATGCACACCATGGCATCAGCTTTGTGAGCGTTAATCATATATTCCACGCTGTCGGCAATCAGGTCGCGCGACGGCAGAGAGTAGAGCATACCGTCGTGCCCCATGGCAATGCCGTCGTCGATGGCGATGGTGTTAAACTCGGCGGCAAAGCAACCCAGTTTCTCTATCTCGGCTTTGACGGTTTGACCTATCTCGTGCAGGTGAACGTGTCCCGGCACAAATTGTGTAAACGAATTGACAATGGCTATGACGGGCTTGCCCAACTGTTCGGGCTTCATGCCGTTGGCTGTCCACAAGGCGCGTGCGCCTGCCATGCGGCGTCCTTGGGTACTTTGCGAGCTGCGTAATGGATTTTTCATCTTAGTATGAATGGTTGTGGTCTGACAGTTTATTATTTGTTTCTTATTAGAAAGCCGCAAAGATAAAGCGTTTTTTGACACAATCGGGCATGCTGTGTCAAAAAATCAGTTTATAGCCGATGCCGCGCACATTAACAATGCGTATTCGTTCGTCGTTATTTAGTTTGTGGCGAAGCTTGGTGATAAACACATGCAGGCTGCGTGTGTTGAAGAAACTGTCGTTACCCCACAGTTCCAACAAAATAGTTTGGGTACTTACCACCTGTGTGTGGTTGGCACACAGTCGTTTCAGTATTTCCGACTCGCGGTGCGACAACTCTTGTATCTCTCCATTATATATAAGGTGTTGGGCGACGGCATCGAAGTGGTAGCGACCTATCTCGAACTTCTCTTGTTCGACACCTGCCGGCGGGGATACGAAGTCGTTGTAGTGTGCCGCCCGTCCTATCAGTGCTTTAATGCGTACGGCAAGTTCCTGCATGCCGAAGGGTTTCTTGAGGTAGTCGTTGGCTCCCAGTTCGAAGCCTTCCACCACATCGTTGATAGCGCTGCGGGCGGTGAGGAAGAGCACCGGCGTTTGCCGGTCTTTCTCGCGGATGCGGCGCACCATTTCGAAGCCGTCCATGCGCGGCATCATCACATCGGTTACCAACACATCGGGGCGCAACTCAAAGAAACGGCGCAAGCCCTCTTCGCCGTCGTAGGCAATGTGGATGCCGAACTCTTTGCCCTCCAGCGTATCTTTAATGATTTGTGCGAGCGTTTGCTCGTCTTCTACCAGTAAAACGGTTATCATAATGGTTGTAGATAAATGGCTATTTACAGTTCAATCGTCACCTTGCTGCCCCGCCCCGGTTCGCTCTCCGCGCGAATGTTTCCGCCGTGTTTCTCCACCATGGTCTTGACGTAGAACAATCCCAACCCGTAGCCTTTCACATTGTGCATGTTACCGGTGGGGACGCGGTAGAATTTGTCGAAGATATGCGGTAGCTTGTCTGCCGCAATGCCGATGCCGTGGTCGGTTATCACAATCACCACCTTCTCTGCTTCGGTACGGCAATTGATGTCGACCACCGCTTTGTCGTCCGAATATTTAATGGCGTTGTCTATGAGATTGCTCACTATGTGGACGAAGTGGGCGCGGTCGGCATTGACGGTCAGATTGTCGGGGGTGATGTGCAGCGTTATCTCTGTGGGTTTGTCGGTTTTCAACTTGTGTTGCTCTATCAAGGGCGGCAACAGTTCGCACAAAGAGAGACTTTCTTTATGCAGGCGGAAGGTTTTGCGTCGTTCCATGCTGATAGAGAGAATCTGTTCCACCAGTCCGCTAAGTTGTTGCAGTTGTTCTTGTGCGATGTGCAGGTATTTGTTGCGCACCTCGGGGTCTTCTCCTTACCAAAGTGCAACAGGGCATCGTTGGCTGCATACGCCACGGCAATGGGGGTTTTCAGTTCGTGGGTGATGTTATTGGTGAAGTCGCTCTTCATTTCGTCGAGTGTACGTTGTTGCAGGATGGTGTGGATAAGCAGCCAGAAAGCAACAATCAGTATCACGAAGATAACCAACGAGGTTGCTACGATGCCGCTCATCTGTCGCAACACCAGCAGGTCGAAAGGTTCCAGCGTAAGGCGGTAGATGTCTTTGGCATAGATGTCGAACGCGTATTGATAGTGCAGGGCTTTGTCGCTCGGCACATAGCCTGCCGTGGTGTAGACACCCAACGTATCGGTATAGATGAACGACGAATCTACGGTGGCACCCCGATGCAGATACTCCAATCGGTGCGGCAAGTTTAAGCCTTTTTCGGCAAGGCGGGCGGTGAGCAGACTGTCGTAAACGTTCACGTCGGGGTCTATCATCACATCTACTCCGGTGTGGATGCCTTGCTGAAAATAGGTGGCGAGTGCTGTTATATCGGTTAATTGTGTCAGAAAGATGCTCTGTGCATGGCTGTTATCTTCGCCCGACATCATCACCGCCGCGCGTGGAGTCTCTTGTTCTCTATCGCGTTGCAACACGGTTACGGCTATCGAATCGCCGTCGGTATTCTTGCTGGCGGTGACGCTTATACTGTGTTGGTTGGTATCGGATGTGTGCTTATACCTTTCCTGAAGATGCTCTATGCGCAGTATCACTTCGTTGTAATCGCTGGTTTGCATCGCTTCGAGTATGTCCTGTTCACAAAGTGTCCGTGACGATACGTGTTTGAAGACACCACACACGCACGAACAGCTGCCGATCGTTGCGAAATATCGCGTCGCAAGATGTCGTATATACGCCAACGCTGCAAGTGATTCTGA
>JAISHU010000017.1 GCA_031262385.1 Mediterranea sp. (in: CFB group bacteria) | reverse complement strand
TGACGGGCGTGCCGGTCTATCACCCCGACGTAGAAGCCTTCGAGGTGAAAGATGCCGACGGTTCGCAACTGGGTATCTTCTATGTCGACTACTTCCCGCGTCCCGGCAAACAGGGCGGTGCGTGGATGAGCAACTACCGCGAGCAAAAAGGCGACGTGCGTCCGCTGATATGCAACGTATGCAGCTTTACCAAACCCATTGGCGACACCCCTTCGCTGCTTACCATGGACGAAGTGGAAACACTGTTCCACGAGTTCGGTCATGCCCTCCACGGTCTGCTTACCAAATGCCGCTACACCGGTGTATCGGGTACCAACGTAGTGCGCGACTTCGTAGAGCTGCCTTCGCAAATCAACGAACACTGGGCTACCGAACCCGAAGTGCTGAAGATGTATGCCAAACATTACCAAACAGGTGAAACCATCCCCGATGCACTTATCGAAAAGATTCTTGAACAGAAAACATTCAATCAGGGCTTCATTACCACCGAACTGCTTGCCGCCGCCATTCTGGATATGAATCTGCACAACCTCACCGACACGCAGGGATTGGACGTCTTGGCATACGAAAAAGAGGCTATGGACAAACTGCAACTTATCCCCGAAATCGCTCCACGCTACCGTACCACCTATTTTAACCACATTGTGGGAGGTTATGCTGCCGGTTATTATAGCTACTCGTGGGCAAATGTACTGGATAACGATGCCTTCGAAGCCTTTAAGCAAAACGGCATTTTTGACCCCCATACCGCCGAATTATTTCGTCGGAATGTGTTGGAAAAAGGTGACAGCGAAGATCCCATGACGCTCTACAAAAACTTCCGTGGGGCTGAGCCACAACTGGAACCGATGTTAAAAAATCGTGGTTTAAAATAAATATAAGGAAAAGATAAACTATATTTGCACCCCTGTATATAAGAAACCGTTTTGAATTTATTGGAATAGATTCTTACGACTCATGCTTTGAGTCTCTTTTCGGTATTATTTTTCTCTTTTTAGTCGTCAGATAGCTTGCTATCTTCCTCCTAAAACAGAAAGATAATCCTCGAAATAGCCCTCAAATCAAAGAGCACTAAATTCAAAACGGTTTCTAAAAAACGAATTAACTCAAAAGAATAATTATAATAACAACGTAACATGCAAAACAAAGGATTTGTGAAGTTTTTCGCGACACTACTAACCTTGGTATGCCTGTTCTACCTCTCTTTCTCGTTTGCAACTCGCTACTACACCAACAAGGCTAAAGAGTATGCCAAAGGAGATCCCAAGGTAGAACAAGATTACCTTGATTCGCTATCCACCGAGAAAGTATTCTTGTGGAATTGGACGCTGAAGCAATGTCGTGAAATGGAGATTAGTTTAGGTTTGGACTTGAAGGGCGGTATGAACGTCATTCTTGAAGTGTCTGTGCCCGATGTTATCAAAGCGCTGGCCGACCACAAAACAGACCCGACGTTTAATACCGCACTGGCTAATGCCGCCAAACAAGCCATTACCAGTCAGGACGACGTCATCACGCTGTTTGTGAGAGAGTACAAAAGACTCGCCCCCGACGCACATCTGGCAGAACTCTTTGCCACCCAACAACTCAAAGATAAAGTCAATCAGAAAACTCCCGACGACGAAGTGGTGAGGGTGTTGCGCACCGAGGTGAAAGCCGCAGTGGACAACTCTTACAACGTACTCCGTACCCGTATCGACCGTTTTGGTGTGGTTCAGCCCAACATCCAAAGTCTGGAAGGAAGCATGGGACGTATTATGGTGGAACTGCCGGGTATCAAAGAGCCCGAACGTGTGCGTAAACTTCTGCAAGGTTCGGCGAACTTGGAGTTTTGGGAAACCTACACCGCCAAAGATGCCATTCCTTACATGCAGGTTGCCGACCAAAAGTTGCGCACGTTGTTGCTGGCTAATAACCAAACCGACACCGTGGCAAGCGAACCGGCTTCTACCGAGGCACAGCCCGCACTAAGCACGGCGGACAGTTTGGCTGCTGCGCTGAGAGGCGAGACACAAACTTCGGATGCCGACTTGGCTCAGTTTAAAAAAGATCATCCCCTACTGGCTATCTTACAACTCAACGGCAGCGGTCAGGGTCCGGTGGTAGGCTATGCCAACTACAAAGACACCGCCGACATCAACCGCTATCTCTCCATGACAGAGATACAAACCGAATTACCCAAAGACTTACGTCTGAAATGGGGTGTATCGGCTATGGGTGGTGCAAGCGACCCCAAACAACAGATATTCGAACTCTACGGCATTCGCTCTACCGAACGTAGCGGACGCGCTCCGCTGGAAGGCGACGTGATTACCGATGCCAAAGACGACTACGACCAGTTTAGCAAACCCGCCGTGAGCATGTCGATGAATACCGACGGCGCACGCCGCTGGGCACAGCTCACTAAGCAAAACGTAGGCAAGAGTATCGCTATCGTATTGGACGGCTATGTATATTCGGCTCCCAATGTCAATCAGGAAATCACCGGCGGTAACTCGCAAATCACCGGTAACTTTACCCCCGAACAAGCCAAAGACTTAGCCAACGTGTTGAAGTCCGGTAAGATGCCTGCCCCTGCACGCATCGTACAAGAAGACATCGTAGGTCCGTCACTGGGTCAAGCTTCTATCAATGCAGGTGTATTTTCGTTCATCGTTGCCTTGGTACTGCTGATGAGTTACATGTGCAGCATGTACGGCTTCATCCCCGGTATGGTTGCCAACGGCGCTTTGGTGTTAAACTTATTCTTTACGTTGGGTATTCTTTCGTCGTTCCAAGCCGCACTTACCATGTCGGGTATTGCCGGTATGGTGCTCTCGCTGGGTATGGCGGTCGATGCCAACGTGCTTATCTACGAACGTACCAAAGAGGAACTTCGTGCAGGCAAGGTGGTGAAGAAAGCTTTGGCGGACGGTTACTCTAACGCGTTCTCGGCTATCTTCGACTCTAACTTAACCTCTATCATTACGGGTATCATCCTGTTTAACTTCGGTACGGGTCCCATTCGCGGTTTCGCCACTACCTTAATTATAGGTATCTTGATTTCGTTCTTTACCGCCGTCTTCATGACACGCTTGGTTTACGAACACTTCATGAACAAAGACAAGTGGATGAACCTCACTTTCTCTACGAAGATTTCCAAGAACCTAATGGCGAATATACACTTCGACTTCATCGGTCGTACCAAAGTATGGCTGGGTGCTACGGGTGTGTTGCTGGTAATCTTCATCGCTTTGCTCTTTACCCGCGGATTAAGCCAAAGCATCGACTTTACCGGCGGACGTAACTTCAAGGTACAGTTCGAAGCACAGGTAGAACCCGAACAGGTACGTAATCTGCTTGCCGATAAGTTTGAAGATGCCAACGTCAGCGTTATTGCCATCGGTACCGATAAGCGCACCGTACGCATCAGTACCAACTACCGCATTAACGATGCCGACGAAAACGTAGATTCCGAAATCGAAGCTACACTCTACGACGCACTCAAACCGTTGCTCACTCAAAACATCACTTTGGCAACCTTTATCGACCGCGACAACCACACCGGTGGTAGCATCGTAAGTTCGCAGAAGGTAGGTCCCAGTATGGCAGACGACATCAAAATATCGGCTATCTGGTCGGTGGTGTTAGCTCTTATTGCTATCGGACTTTACATCTTGCTGCGTTTCCGCAACATTGCCTACAGTGTGGGTTCTATTGTAGCGCTTACCAGCGATACGCTGATGATACTCGGTGTCTATTCGCTTTGCTGGGGCTGGATGCCTTTCTCGCTTGAGATAGACCAGACGTTTATAGGTGCTATCCTTACGGCTATCGGTTACTCCATTAATGACAAGGTGGTAATCTTCGACCGAGTGCGCGAGTTCTTCGGTCTCTATCCCAAGCGCGACAGAATGATGTTGTTCAACGATTCGCTCAATACTACATTGGCACGTACCATTAATACTTCGCTGAGTACCTTAATCGTACTGCTCTGTATCTTTATCCTTGGCGGCGATGCCATTCGCAGTTTCGCCTTTGCCATGATACTGGGTGTAGTCTTCGGCACATTGTCGTCGCTCTTTATCGCTTCGCCCGTGGCATACCTCATGATGCGCGGCAAAAAAGCAGAAGTTCCTGTTGCCGAAGCGGTAGCCGCAAAATAAACAAAAACATTTTTGTATTTACATAGTGATAATAAAGGTGCACCTTCCGAAAGGAGATGCACCTTTATTTATATACCTAAAGCCGTAAGTGGAATATCGCTTGCGGCTTTTGTAGTTAATTGTGTGCCGACTTACAAAGAATTTTGCGTAAGTTTGCGCTCCAATAACCAATTATGCAACGTGATGCAACTTTCTTTGGAATTAGAACTTAGGCAAAACAAAATACGGGCACTGATGTCGGCAAAGAATATAGATGCCGCACTCATTGCCTGCAATGTCAATCTGCTGTACACTTGCGGACGCATTGTGTCGGGGTATCTTTACCTGCCAGTCGATGCGCCTGCACAACTTTTTGTAAAACGTCCCAACAACCTGACAGGCGAACATGTGCACCCCATTCGCAAACCCGAACAACTGCCCGAATTGCTGCATGCGTGCGGCTTGCCTCTGCCGTCGACACTGATACTGGAAGGCGACGAACTATCGTATTCGGACTATATGCGCATAGCCGCCTGCTTTCCGCAAGCCGACGTTGTGAACGGGACACTGCTCTTGCGCAAGGCACGCAGCATAAAGACGGAACAGGAAATAGAGTTGTTCAGACGTTCGGGCATTGCCCACGCACGAGCTTACAACCGCATCCCTTCGGTTTATACGCCGGGAATGACCGACCGCGAACTCTCTATCGAAGTGGAACGGTTGATGCGACAGGAAGGATCTCTGGGAATCTTCCGCACCTTCGGACAAGGCATGGAGATATTTATGGGAAGCTTACTGGCGGGCGATAATGCTGCCGCACCTGCTCCCTACGACTTCGCATTGGGTGGAGAAGGCTTGGATGCTTCGATACCTATCGGTGCCAACGGAAGCAAACTACAAAAGGGACAAAGCATTATGGTGGATATTGGCGGCAACTTCTTTGGCTATATGGGCGACATGACGCGCGTCTTCTCCATAGGAAAACTACCCGCAAAAGCTTACGAAGCGCACCAAGTATGCATCGACATTCAAGATGCCGTGGCTGCGAAAGCCAAACCCGGAGTCGTGTGCGAAGAACTGTATCAAACAGCCATAAACCTCGTAACAAAAGCCGGCTTTGCCGACTACTTTATGGGTGCGGGTCAGAAGGCTAAGTTCATCGGTCATGGCATCGGACTGGAGATTAACGAACTACCCGTGCTGGCACCCCACGTTAAGCAACCATTGGAAGCAGGCATGACCTTCGCCTTGGAACCCAAGATTGTGCTGCCGGGCATCGGTGCACTGGGCATAGAAAACTCGTGGGTAGTTACCGACACCGGCGTGGAGAAACTAACGCTTTGCAACGAAAACATTGTAGAACTTTAAACGTGAAACATGCATCGATTGGCTAAACTTTGGGCTTTTATACGCAGACATAAATACCTCATTACGATAGGTCTGTTTGTGCTGATAGTGGGCTTCCTCGACGAGAACAGCCTGCTGAATCGTATGACTTACCGCCGCCAGATAGACCAATTGAACCGCGAGATAGATTACTACCGTAAAGACTACGAAGAGAACACCCGGCGACTTAATGAGTTGGCAGTCGACTCGGGTGCCATTGAGCGCATTGCCCGCGAAAAATACTTAATGAAGAAGCCCAACGAAGACATTTATATATTTGAAGAAGATTTACCCAAATGAAATCTATTATTCCTGCCTTGTTTATAGTGGGCGCTCTGCTGGTGGTTATCGGCGCGGCGGTTTACATCACCGGATGGCCGCTCGCCCCTTATCTGTACACCATAGGTGCCGGAATGACGGCACTTGCCCAAATCAACACCCCTTTAGAGATAACCTCCCCTACCCTTAAACGGTTGCGCCGCCAGCAGATATTCGGAGCATTGTTCTTGGTACTTACCGCCTTGCTGATGTTTTTCACACACGGCAACGAATGGATAGTAGCCCTAACTATTGCTGCCGTGCTGGAACTTTACACAGCCTTCCGCATTCCGCAAGAGACGGAAAAGATGAAGAAAAAAGGATAATTTCACCTCCAACAAAGAAAAACACAAGGTCGCATGTCACGTTTCATGCGGCATCTTCGTCATCCTTATGTAGATGAATATAGATCAATTTAAAACCGTTGTTTTACCGCTTCGCGACAACTTGCTGAGGTATGCGCGGCTGTTTACCCACCATGTGGAAGATGCCGAAGATGCCGTACAGGAAACCATGATACGTTTGTGGAACCGACGCGACGAATTGGAAAGGTACCAAAGCATCGAAGCTTTTGCTACTACCCTGACCCGCAATATCTGCATAGACAGTTGGCGAGGCAGGCACACCACCGTCGACTTTACCGAAGCACTTACCGAACAGGCATCGCACGAAACGCCCGAACAACTGCTTGAAGTTGAAGATGAATTACGTCTGATACACGAAATTATAGAGACACTGCCCACCTTGCAGCGTAGCATCTTACGCCTAAAGGACGTAGAAGCGTACGAAACCGACGAAATAGCCGCTATCACCGGCTGTACCCCCGAAGCCATTCGCAAGAATCTTTCGAGAGCACGCAAGCAGGTACGCCAACTCTATCTGAATGTTGTACAAGAAAAAAGTAGGAGGAAACTATCATGAACATCGAAACATTGTTGAGCCGATACTTCGAAGGTGAAACTTCGTGCGAAGAAGAACGCGAACTTCGACGCTACTTCACCGAAGAAGAGGTGCCCGAAGCCTTGCAAAACTATCGCCCGCTCTTTGCCTATCTGACAAACGAAGCGGATAAAGCTGCCGAAGCACATCGTCCCACCCCAACTGACGACAAGCCTCTCACCCGCCGTCGCCCGCACATCAAGCTATACCGCATTGCCGGCATTGCTGCTGCCGTAGCCCTGCTAATTAGCATTGGCAGTGAGGTGTGGCAGGCTACCCGAACCCGTCCGCATGGTTATGTCATCATAGACGGTAAGGAGTACACCGACATGAAACTGGTGCAAGCACAGGCACAAGCGGCACTCGAAGAGGTGCAGCTTTCGCCCGAAGAGATAAACCGTATTTTCCCTTTTGAATAATTAAATTTCTCATAATATCGCATCAATATGACACTAAAACAGATTCTTCATCGATTGGGATGCATCGCTTTGTTGTTGCTTTTAGCCGGACGCATGTATGGACAAGAAGGACTTGCAATCGCTTCGGTGTTCCAAAAATATGCCCGTCAGAAAGGCTCTACCTATGTGGAGATGACACAGTTTAAATCGCAAGTGTGGGATGCTTCGCTCTACAAAAGTTTGACCGTAAAGCGTGCCGCCAAAGTGCTTCCTACTATCTACGAGGCATTAGACAAAGACCGCGATAAGGCGAAAAAGGTGAACGAAATAGTGCACGACGGTGTGTTGCGCTCGGGCTACTACATGTTTGAACCCACCGGCGGCAAAACGAATCGCTTTATTGTATTTCGTATGCAGCAGGACGACACCGTTTACCTGCTCTACATAGAGGGCGAAATTACCGACGAAAAAATGTCGCGTCAAATCTATGGCTTTTGATACTCACAGATATATAACTTAAAAACTGATATACTTATGAAATCTTTTACGTTACTACTGCTTATGACGGTATCGACTTTTGCCGTCGCACAAGAAACCGTGCCGCAAGACACCACAATCTATCTCAAAGGACGCAGAATGGTGGTGCAAGAACGCGACGGCAAGATAAAAGTCAATCTATACGAAAACAGCAACGACAACACGCTGAAGAATACGCAAGTCTTCGAAGGGGTCTATCTCGAAGGACGAAGCGTGGAACGTACCACCACCTTCTCATTGCCTTTTGACAAGAAAAAGGAACACAGGGCGCGTTTCGATCCGCACTATCCCTCGTTCTATTTCGGCTTCAACCGAATGGCAACAGCACCGATGCGCTACAATGCCCGCGTACCGCAACTTTACACCAAATCGTGGGAATGGGGTCTCAATCTATATAACACCGGTATCTCTATCAGCAACAACAATCATTGGGGACTAACCTCTACACTGGGCGTTGCCCGTGTGGTTTACAAGCTCGACAACAACCTCGGCTTCGAACGTGTAGGCGATGCCACCGTGTGCATACCCGCCCCCGATAAAATAGAATACAGTAAAAGCTGGCTACGCTACTGGGCTTTCAGACTGCCCGTAAGCGTGGAGTGGCAGACTTATGTGGGCAGCCGACGCTTTTTTATGGCTGCCGGAGCCGAAGGCGAATGGCGTACGGGCGTTACGTCGCGTGCCAAATACAACGGACATAAGCATGTGCTGAGCGACAAACTCAACGCCAACCCCTTGGGCGTTAATCTGTTGTTGCAGGCTGGCTATGGAGAAGTAGGCATTCAGGCACGCTTTACACTCACTCCACTCTTCGACAAACATCGCGCGCCCGAAATCTATCCGGCTTCTATTGGAATTGGATTTTATTGGTAAGCTTATGTTTCTTCGTGTAGGCGTGCACGATAGCCAGAATCTCGGCACCATACTTTTCTACCCCTCGTGAACCAAAGTAAGGTATGCCTTGCAATGCTTGCGGAGTGTCGGGTAAAAGATTCGTGATGCCTTGCAGCGCTTTTTGTTGGATGATGCAGTAGGCGGGCAGAGAAAGGCTACGGGCTTTTTCTGTTCGCCACTCCGTCAACCTTTTATAGAGGTCGGGATGCAAGATGCCGGTCGGCACTTCTATCTTTACCCGTCCGCGCCGTTGGGCGGTATTCTCTTTGCGGGCGCCCTTTTCCTTGGATGCTTTAGCGGTCGCGGTAGTGCCGTCACCTTCGATATCCAGTGTCGCTTTGGCTTTACGCTTCAGGTAATCGCTCACCGCAAAAGGTTCGGTACGCAGTGCTCCCAGCAGTTCCTCTTTTATATAGAGTGCATCGTTCAGGGCTTGCTTGCGTTCAAGGAGTTGCTTTTTCACCTCTTTGTTATCCACCGGCATACTGGTTTTATCCAGCAGGGCACGCAGAGGTATCAAGGCATCAAAGAAGTAGGCAGCACCCGAGTGGATGCGTTGTTGCAGCAACGGGTCGGTTTGATAGTGTTCGTTTTCGCTTACCAAGCGGACGTACTGATTTCGGAACTTCTGCGCCACTTCCACTATTTTTCCTTGCAGATGAGGCAGTAGTTCTTTGTAATGAGCCAGTTGTGCGGGATAGAGTTTATAGAGGTGTTCGTCTATCAGCCTCAACAGACGTTGGTAAGCTACCGACAGTGCGTTGAAGTTGAAGAGTTCGCCCAACAAGTCGAGGAAGTAGGCACGTTGCAGATTATTCAGTTGTCCGGTACCCGATTCGTGCTGTTCGGCTTCGCGGGTGAAGTTGTCCACCACGCTGTCGCTGATAATGGCTTTCGCGCGCAGCGGTGTTTCGAGTACCAATCCTTCCAGCGTTTTGCAGCGGCTCAACGCCACATAGGTTTGTCCGTGTGCAAACGAAGAGGCTGCATCAATAATGGCTTTGTCGAAGGTAAGTCCCTGACTCTTATGAATGGTGATTGCCCATGCCAGACGAACGGGATACTGACGGAAAGTTCCTTCTACCACCTCGGAGATTTCTTTGCTGGCTTCGTCGAGCACATATTTACTATTGGTCCACTCTTCGGGTTGCAACATAAAGGCTTTCTGCACACCTTTCTTCCGCACGCTGATGCCCGAAGCACTCATGGAAACCACTTCGCCAATCATACCGTTATAGTACCGTTTCTCAGCCGAACTGTCGTTCTTCAGGAACATAATCTGTGCCCCCTCTTTCAGAATCAACTGTTT
>JAISHU010000159.1 GCA_031262385.1 Mediterranea sp. (in: CFB group bacteria) | reverse complement strand
TCGTGGTTGAAGCCCAGCATCTCCACGAAATCAGGCTTGAGCGTCAGTATTTCGGCAATATTGTAGCCGCTGGTAAGGTCGTCCATGGTGACGGGAAGCACACCGGTACAGAAACAGGTGCGGATGGCGCCTTCGCCAATGCCGCCTTTAATCACTTTAAAGAAGGTGCGCAAGAAACTGTCTCCGGCAGTAAGTTGTTCGTAAAGCGGGTCTTGGTAGGTGGTGAGCAGTTGGTTGGTGAAGTTGTCGTACTCGTCAATCAGGATGTAAAGAGGAGGTAGCTGTTCGCCCTGCACCTTGGTCAGTATCTCACTAAGCATATTCGCCGCATTGCTATCGTCGGTAAACTTGAAATCTTTAAAAAAGCGCGGGTAGCGATAGGTGTCGAATGTAAAACTCTTAATAACCGGACACAGCATGTTATTGAACTGTTTCTCCAGCCCTTCCATGCTTTTAGTCATCACTAATTGCGAGAAGTCGAACCGCAACACCATATATTTATTGTGTTCGGACGTAGGGTTATTGCCTATGTAGGTACCACCGAACAATGTTTCAAAGCGGTCGGCTGCGTTGATGTCGTAATAATAATTAAGTACAGAGACCAAGAGACTCTTTCCAAAGCGGCGCGGGCGCAAGAATACAGGTGCCGAGTATTGCTCTAATTTAGGGATAAATTGCGTTTTGTCCACATAGTAATAACCGCGCTCGCGAAGTCGTGCGAAATCGGCTATGGCATACGGAATGGTGATTCGAGCTTGCATACAGACTGTTTTTTAGATGATTATGTGCGCAAATATACGATTATTTTGCAAGAGAGGTAAATAAGAGTTGTCAAAGTGTCAAAACGTCAAACGAACCCTCGAAAAACGGGCTTATTTCGGGCTGAAGTACGGCTTGGTGACTTTCGTGCGAGTATAGCGCGTTAAACTATGTAAAAATAGCACCTTAATGCGCATACTCACAGAAAGATATGAGGAAATTATGTCAAAATACTAAAAGCGCCTTCAGCGCGAAAAAACAGCTCCAAAAAGGACTTTATGAAATTATCTTGCCGAGTTATCGCGATAACTTGCCGAGATAACACAATAATTTGCCGGGAAATACAGACTAACTTGCCGGGATAATTTGCTAAGCCGGCAGTTGATTCGTTGTTTTCGCGTCGACAGTTTGTTGTTTCCGTGCAGACAGTTCGTTGTTTCCGCCGAGTTGATTCGTTGTTTTCACGGAGTTGGTTCGTTGAGTAGCGGGAGATAACGCATAGACCGCGGTTTAAAGAGACGTTTTTCGCAAAGTGTGAGTTAGCAGAAGGCGTAAGATTGTGATATTTTGATGCGTAAATGTAGAATAATACGCCAATATGCTAATGAGGCTGTAAGCAGGGTATTGATTGTAACGTGCCGCGCATGCGTATGTCGTTATAAATTTTGGAAAAACAAAATATAGCTGTATCTTTGTAACGGCGGTTACGGTTACCGTTGTTACTAAAATAAGCGATATGAAATTCTACGATAGAACAAACGAACTTACGGAGTTGGAGCGGATACGCAAATTATCCTTTGCCGACCACTCGCGTATGACCGTTATCACCGGTCGCAGGCGCATCGGAAAGACGAGTCTTATCATCCGGTCGGTAGAAGAGACACCTACGGTATATTTGTTCGTGGGACGCAAGAACGAATCGACTCTCTGTAGAGAATTCGCACCCGAAATTGCCCGCGCACTCAATGTGTTCGTGCCGGAGGAGATACGCACATTCCGCTCTCTGTTTCAGTATATGATGGAGCTTGCCTCACACCGTGCTTTCAACCTGGTTATCGATGAGTTTCAGGAGTTTCTTAACATAAATGAATCCGTGTATAGCGATATGCAGAATATATGGGATGCTTATAGGAAGAAATCGAAGATGAACCTTATTGTCTCCGGTTCTGTCTATTCGTTGATGCAGCGAATTTTTCAGGATAAAGGAGAGCCTTTGTTTGGTCGTGCTGATAACATCATCAAGCTCTCGGCTTTCGACATTGTCACGCTCAAAGAGATTATGCGAGATTACCGTCCTGAGCACGCCAATGATGACCTGCTTGCCTTGTATGCTTTCACAGGGGGTGTTCCGAAATACGTGGAGCTGTTCTGTGACAACCGTATGCTTTCGGTAGACGAAATGATAGGTTTTATGGTTCGCGAAAACTCATCGTTTACAGACGAAGGTAAGAATCTGTTGGTAGAGGAGTTCGGAAAGAATTACGCGACCTACTTTTCGATACTTAGCGCTATCTCCGGAGGCATAAATACCCAGCCGGAAATTGAGGCAGCCTTGGGAGGAAAGAGCATTGGCGGCCATCTAAAGCGCCTCATTGAGGATTACGACCTAATAGTGCGTGTTCGTCCGCTACTGGCTAAAGAGGGCGCTCAGAGTGTCCGATACGAAATCAAAGATAACTTTCTGCACTTTTGGTTTAACTATTTCGACCGACATCGCTCGCTTATCGAAATTAAGAATTTCTCAGCTCTTCAAACCATCATTCGAGAGGATTATCCCACTTATTCGGGGCGGATTTTGGAGCGATATTTCAAACAGCAATTTGCCGAAAGTCACGAATATAGGGATATCGGCACGTGGTGGGAGAGCAAGGATTCTCAAAATGAGATAGACATAGTGGCTCTGCGGCTGGAGAAGAACAAAGCTGTAGCCTGCGAAGTTAAGCGTCAGCGAAAGAACTTTAAGCCTGAACTGCTGGCGGCAAAGGTCGAACATCTTAAACATAAAATCCTACCAAAATACGCCGTTGAGATGCGCTGTCTGTCGTTGGAGGATATGTAAAAGGGCAAAAGCGTTAAAATGCTGCTCATCCGCCTCATTAACGCACAACAAAAAAAGAGGGCAAGGTGCAGAGACGCAGCGCGCCTCTACATTTCCTTGTCCTCTTCCCAAAACAACCTATTATCTAACCTATTGTAAAAAAACCTCTTTTACCTGCTAATGAAACCATTTCTAACCTATTACTAAATCTATATTTATATGTGTTTCATGGCATTGTCGTAAATGTATTATCGATGTTTAATCCTTTCGGATTGTTAGTTTCCAGCCAGTCCGTCGGCAAAGCCGGCGTAGGTGTGCTTGCGACTATCGTAGCCTATTGTCCAGAGACCGATAGGTTCACCATCGCGCCAGTTGGTATCATTGGCAGTATCCGGACTATCTGTGGTAGCCCACTGCGTGATGCCGTAGCGTTGGTTAGCCGGAATCAGTCGGAGGTACTCCTTAATAATAAAGGTGTAGAATGCCGACATGCCACGGGCTTGCTCTTCGGTAACCGCAGGTGTCAGTATCTTGCTACCGTCTGCATCTGCCAATCCCATATCCAATTCGGATATTTTAATGAGCTTGCCGGTAGCTGCCAATAACTCAAACATCTTGGTGATAGATTGTTCCTTGCTGGCTTGCGTAGCAGGATTGAGGTGGTACGATACGTGCATTTGTGTACCGATACCGTCAATCTTTGTAACGCCGTCGCTTTCCCACTGTTCTACCCACTTGATAAGACTTTTGAGTTTACCGTTGTCGTCCCAATCGGATTCGAGGTTGTAGTCGTTGACGAAGAGCTTCAAAGGTGCGGTGCTGTTTTCGCGAGCCAATTTAATGGCGGTGCGAACATAGTTTTCACCCAGATAGTCTTGCCAGTAGAAGTTGTTCTTCGCATCGTCAGCCGATACATTGGTTACAGATTGCAGGTCGTACTTGCCGTCACCGTCTTTATCGGCACCCGACAGCGGTTCGTTCACTACATCCCACGCAGTAACGTATCCGTCGGTAGCAAACATCATACCTTCTATCCAGTTGTTCAAAGCCCACGTTAGAGTGTCGGCTTTCTCTTCGGGAGTTTGAGGAACACCACCGGTATGTTCTATTTCCCACACGACATCATCAAAATAATAAGTGGTATTATCTGACATGGCTAAGTTGAAGGCAATGGTATTCATACCGGCTGCTTCACCGGGAACAGCTCCACTAAATTTGTATTCTTTCCACTCGGTAGTTACACTTGGACCTCCGATAATGGTCCAGTGAAGATACCCACCGGGACCTTTGTGCGCCTGTGCTTCAAGAGCTACATCTTTGTCGGCTTTCATCATTATGCTGAAATTGAAATTCTCACCAGCCTCAAATTCATGATTCACCGTTACAAAGAATTGAGTATCCCAAGTATTCACATGGCTTGCACCCGACTTTACTTCAATAGCACGCCCCACACCATCGGCTCCCGTACCCGGTGCACTAAAGCGCGGACCTGTTTGTCCTCCTCCTGCTTCGGCAACAGTATAAGAAGTACGGTCGTCGCTTTCACAATCGGAGTTAACAACGATATTCTCCCACCAAGCAACAGCCAATTGCTTTTCATATTCAAATGAAATATCATCGAAATAGTAGGTCGTATTGTCTGCCATAGCCAAGTTAAAAGCAATAGTTTGCGTATTGGGAGCTTCAGCAGGTATATTACCTTCGTATGTGTATTCAGCCCATTCGGTAGTAATATTGGGACTACCTGCCATAGACCAATGTAAATAACCACCGGGATTACCATGAGCTTGTGATTCTATAGTAACCGGATTGGTTGCTTTTACTTTCATACTAAACTTAAAATGAGTACCCGAAGGCAATGGCTCTGAAAGTTTCACAAAAAACTGTGTATCCCAGTTGTTAACATGGGTGGCACCTGTCGTTACAAGAATAGCACGCCCTACTCCGTCGGCACCTTCTCCGGCAGGAGTAAATCTTGGCGCTACTACAGATGCACCGAGTTCTGTTACAAAGTATGAGGATACATCATCGCTTTCGCAATCGTTATTGTTTACCAATTGAACCCATTCGGTACCTCCGTCACCTTCTACTGCCTTTTCTTTCAATAATCCGTTCAGATACTTGTTGTTCTGCTGTGCATGCCACACCAATGTATGTCCATACACACTCATTCCTGCATCTTTAGCCGCATTTACGAAACTTGTCACCGTTTCGAAGTTCATCGTTCCGTCATCGCCCACCACAGAGCTGTACTTCATGGCATTGCCTGCCACCACTTCGTTAAAATTATCGTTGATGACGCGATACATAAACCCTTGCTGAGCATAGTCCGCTGCAGTCACACCGGCACCCAACTTTAAGTTGGGGTCGGTGAGATATGTTTTCAGCGCATCATACTCCAACAGGTATTCCGAATTGGCTACCGATGCGGGTTTTTCGACGGTGAACAGCAGTTTGGTGTCGTCCACGCACGAGGTGGCGAGGGCGGCTGTAAGGAGAAGACCTCCTACTATATTAAATGTATGTTTCATAACTGTTCTTTTTATTACGGTTTAACTTCTACGGAGAACCATTCGGCTTTCATACCGCGGTCGCGTACCACAAGGGTGTCGCTGGTAACGCAGGTGATGCCGTGATGTTGCAGCGTATAGTCCAGATAGAGTACATCGCGGTCTACGTTGCCCCAGCTCTTTTTGTCGCCTTTGGATACAAACTTGCCACTGCCCGACACCGTCACCCCTTCGGAGTCGGTGCTGAGGGTGCAGTCGCCGTTGTCGTTGAAGGTAATGAGCAGGTTGCAATCGATGTTATTGCCGTCGAGGTCTTGCGCATTGTACGCCCATGCAATGGTGTTGAGCGAACGGGTGGTGATAGCGTCTATCACTTCGTCTTTCTCCACATATTCGGCATGACGAACCTCGGTACCGGTTTTCGCACCGCTATACACGTCTTTACCGCGACGCAGGTAATTGGCATCGTACTTGTTGATGTACTTCACACCATAAAGAATGTAGTCTTTGGGCAGCACATCCCAGTCTTCGGCATGGGTACGGATGGGGTTCGTAGCCAGCGGCGCACCACTCAAGATAGAGTCGGCACCGGCAACGCCCGTCATCACCACCGGAATGACGTAGTTGGTAGTAAGTGCTTTGGGGTCGGCAAAGAAAGCATCGGTGAGTTGCACCGTTACGCCGCCCAATACCTTACCTTTGGGGATAGTGATGCGGTCGGACGACAGCGAGTAGTAGCTCGTAGGCATAGCCACTACATCGGTAGTGGTGCCTGTAAACTGCAGGTTGTCGCACAGCGAGTTGTCTACGCGGAAACTGATGTCTACATTGCCGGTATTGTCGTACACGCCGCCCATGGTAGCCATAATTTGGCATTGGTACAGATTATCCAGCGTAGTGTCGTACACATCTTCGCCCAGACAGATGGTGCGGAGCGGACTTTGATACGCAAAGTAGACCGTGCTGTACTCAAAGTCGGGAAATTCCCAGTCGCCGTTTTGGCAACTATTGAGAGAGAGACCGGCGAGGGTCAGTAAGGATAGTATAAATACTTTTTTCATTGTGTCGTTCTGTTAAATGTTAGATAAGGATTACCACCCTGCATTCTGCACGAGGTTGCTGAACTTCAGTACTTCGCTGTAAGGGATGGGACCGTAGTACATATAGTCTTGGTAAGAACGCGCCTCCACGGTGGGCAACACCGTGTAAGTGCTACCACTAATACTCATACCTTTGGCAGCCTCGTTGAGCGGAGCTTTCCAGCGGCGTAAGTCCCAGAAGCGGAAGCCCTCGAAGCAGAGTTCCAAGCGACGTTCGTTGCGAATGAGTTCGCGCATCTTGGTTTGGTCGTTTTTGATAGATTCGAGGTAAGCATCGCCGTTGTCGGCACCGATACCTGCACGTGCACGAATCGCCTTGATGACGTCGTAAGCCGAGTAACTGTTGCTACCGGTTCCGGTGGGTCCCCACGCTTCGTTGGCAGCTTCGGCGTAACCCAAGAAGAACTCGGTGTAGCGCATGAAAGCTTTGTAGTGATACTGGCTGGTAGTCATTTGTGGATTGGCATTTACCGATTGTACCAAATGCTTCTTCATATAGTATCCCGTACGTGTAGAGGTTGCTGTTTTGCCCAATGCATTCTCATCACTTCCACTGACGGCAGTAGTGATGACCGCGTTATTCGGACCTGCCGTACTACCGTTACGAATAATGTAAAGGTCTAAACGCGGGTCACGATTGTCGTAGGGAGTATTGGCATTATAACCACTGTTGGCATCCGTAATGGGGTAACCATTCTTTGCAGGGAAAGCATCCACCAAGTTCTGTGTGGGATTGAGACGTCCGCTACCGAAAAGAGTCGGCGGATAATGTGTCTGCTCTAACGAAGCATTCTGTTCTTTGTTGCCACGCCACAGCATCTCTTTCACATTCGAACCTGCCGTCATATTTTGAATGGCGGCACCGTCGGCATACCATTTATTACCGGTAGCATCGAGTTCTGCTATGGGGTTGCTGCCCAAACCATTCAGCACTTCTGCCATACGGTTGGCTGCTTGTTCCCACGTCACACCGCTACCATCGCTATAAGCAGGGCTGGCTGCCAACAATGCAGCTTGTGCGCGAACGGCACGAGCGATACGGGCGCTCATACGGTTTTTGCCGTTATCACCAAAAACGCGGTGATATTGTGCTTCGGTAGCACCGGTTGAAGCGTATTTGGAAGGCATGGGCAGTGCATCTCCATAATCTTCGGGCAAGAGAGTGATGGCATCCTCTATATCTTTGTTGAGTTGCGCCAAACATTCAACGAAGGTGTTCCGAGCATGATTGTAGGTCCCGGCAATATCGCCTTCGGTCACCACCTCTTCGGGTTCGGTAAGTATGGGAATGCCCAACAACTGTCCGTCGGCGGTATAACCGGCATGGTTCATTAGCAGATGGTACATATAGAAGGCACGCATACCCAATGCATCTCCCTTCATACGTTGACGGAACAACTCGGACACAATAGGGTCGTTAGCCCAATGGATATCATCGGTCATAGTAATAAACTGATTCAAATATTGCCATGATGCACGCAGATATTGCCACCGATCCATGGGGTTATTATTAGAGCGCCAACTACCGGTAGCCATACGACGATAGTTGTCGTACGGGTCGTTGGATACGGCATCGTCGGTAGCCACATCATTGAACGACCACGAACCTACCGGGTTACTGATATACGCATGCCCCAACAATCCTGTTGCCCACGATGGCAAGTCGTAGAGCATATCGGTCTGCTTCTCGTTTTCAATAGCCGGTTCGAACAAATCACTACAGCTTGTCAAAAGCGAGAATGCCGGTGCTATAAGGGCAACTATTGCTATTATTTTTATCTTCTTCATGATGTAATTCATTTTAGATTATACAGATTTAAAAAACACCTTTTAAACCTAAGTTGTAGAAGCGCGTTTCAGGAGAACCACCCACAGTCATCTCCAAATGCTTGCGTTCTTTGGAAATCATAAGCAGGTTGTAGCCGCTCACATACACACTTACACCTTTAATAAAGGTGCCTTGCAACAGTTTCTCCGGAAGGTCGTAGGTAAGTTGTGCGGCGCCCAGATTGAAATAATCGGTTTTGTACATCCAGAAATCCGAATTGCGGTTATTATTGCCGCCATTACCTGCCGTAAGTCGCGGATAAGTAGCCGTGTTCGCTGTTTCGGGTGTCCAGCGGTTGCGTACAACCTCAGAATACTTGCCTTCGCCATTTACCCAATAATACGAACTGTTTTTTATGTCATAACCGCCAAAATAGCCGTTACCCATGGCAAACAGCGTAAAATTGCGCCATTTCACTGTGAGGTTTATACCCATACGGAATGGAATATCCCAACGTCCTAAGAAAACTTCGTCGTTAACATCGACAAATCCATCCCCGTTTTGATCTTTGTACTTAATATCACCGGGTCTGATTTCGCCCAAGGATGTTTGCGAAGGAGATGCATCGATATCGGCTTGGTCGCGGAAGAAGCCTAAGCTTTCTAAGCCCCAAATGGCATCAATAGGACGACCCATCCGAGTTTGATAAGCATTACCGTAACTCTCGTCGAGCTTCACATTGTTTGTGGTATAATACATACCGCTTACGCCCAATGTAAGATCTACTTTGTTAACTTTTTTATTGACGTAAACACTGTAGTCGAAGCCCGAACGGTCTTGTTGCGTAAAGTTGAATATCGGAAGAATGGACGAAGTGGGATAACCTACCTGTGTGAAATAGTTGGGATAGAGTGAAGAAGGTCGGGTTAAACCGTCATCCATACGGTTGGTGAAATAATTGAAGTCGAACGAAATCAATTTATTCCACAGCGAGCCTTTCAACCCCACGGTAAACTCTTTGCGTTTCACGAAGGTGAGGTCGTAGTTGTTACTACGTTGATATTCGGTAGCAGCTTCACCACCCAAATCAGCCCACGAGAACCAACCTCCACGTTGCAATATCTGTCGGTAGAGATAGTAACCTGTACCGCCGTCTTGGGGGTCGGTGATATCAAGGTCTTCCATAATCATGCCCGCAGAAGCGGTAAGCATCAAATCGTCGAATGCTGTATTTTGAAAGAAAGCCTCCTTTACCGGACGCCAGCCCAAAGTCAGCGTAGGCGAGAACCCCATGCGATTGCCCTCGGGCAATTTGGTGGAATAAGGCAATCCGATGCTTAAATCGGCATAATACTTGTGCTGATAGTTGTAAGAAGCTTGCACGCCCATATTCAAATTGGTGATGCGATGATATTCGCCGCTTTGCTGAGTTTGCCAAGCATTACCCAAAATCATTGCAAACACATTATGGTCGGTGTTGAATGTTCGGTTGTAATCGAATTGCAAAGATACATTGTAGGTGTATCGATACGATGAACCGTTAATTCTTTCATCGCCCGTCTTCTCATCTTGTGTGCCGTTATTGGTTACCGAAGCAATCATATCGCCTCCACCGGAATTGGTCCAAGTAGGCTGGAAGGTAGCATAAGTATTGGTATATCCTTGAGTATAGACCGAAGCATAGTCGATTCCGTATTTGGCACGGAAAAATAGTCCTTGCAACACCGGACGCAAATTGATATCAAACCGAGAGTTAAATTGGAACTGGCGGCTGACATACTTGCTATCGCCGGCTGCATACGATGCAGCAATGGGGTTGGTGAGATCTTGCTGCGAACCGCCAAAGAAATACTTCCCGTCGATAATGTAGTTACTATTATTAATCGTATTCCATGTGTTAATGTCGTTTTCGGCAATATAACTCAAAGGAATCAACGGAGCTACGCGATTGGGACGGAATGTAGCAGCATTGCTCCACCAGTTGCCCGCAGCGGTATAGGCATCGTAGAACGTCACATTAGCATCGGCTTGTGCGGTGATAAGGTCGTGAAGCTTCATATCTACATTACCGCGTACGAAAAAGCGGCTCACATAGTTATCGGCAGCATTACCCACTTTTAACAGCGATGATTCCCGCAAATAACCGGTGGTTGTATAGAAGCGTACACGCTGGTTACCGCCGCTAATCTCGGCAACAGCTTCACTACGGTTGTAAGCTTTACGCAAGTAGTCCCACGAATACATATCTACATCGGGATAGCGATAAGGGTTTTCGCCCGATGCATAGCGATAAATTTCAGTGTCACTGTAGCGAGCAGAACTTCCGTCGTTAATCAGAGCTTCGTTGTAGAGCGACATGTATTCTGCCGAACCCAGATACTTGGGAAACGACTTGGGTGTATGCATGCCCGAATTGACATTAATTTTAATATCAACAGGACCTACGTGTCCACGTTTGGTGGTGATTTGGATAACACCTTTAGAGGCACGACTACCATAGAGCACCACAGCGGCAGCCCCCTTAAGCAACGTAATTTGGTCTATTTCAGAAGAGAGTACGTTGTTATAGTCGCGCACCATACCGTCGACAACTACCAGATAGTCGTCCATGCCCCAAAGTGTACCACCACTTACGCCGCCTACCACGTTTCCAATAAAATCAAGGCTACTGGTGGTATAGGCTTTCTTTGATAAGTCAGCCACATCGACCACAGAGATACCTCCCAAGAGGTCTTGCCGGTCGATGCTGCGAAATGCAACCTGCACTTCCGTCGAATCGCCCATCAAGTCCAATGCCTCATCGATTGCCAACTGTTCCTGGGCAAAAGTGTGCATAGAGCCAAAAGCGAATGCGGCACAGAGTGCGAGTCCTTTATATATATGTTTCATTGTAATCTTTGTTTAAAGGTTTTCAATTCGTTACCAGCCCGGATTTTGGTTAAACTCGGGATACATACTCACATCTTCGGTCTTGAATGGTAACCAGTAATGCTTGCTCGTTAAATTACGGGTAATGATTACTTCTTCACGGAAGTTACGTACCTCGCCTTCTTTGGGGTCGGCTTCGGGGTCGAACGTTCCTACACGGTCAAACTCTTGACTGGTTTTAATGTTGTAGGGAGGTTCCGTAAGCAACAGCCAACGGCGCAAGTCGTGGAAACGATGTGCCTCAAACGAAAGTTCTACCGCACGTTCACGACGTACTTCACCCATAAAAGCTTCGGTACTACCCAAATATTCATCGGCAACATGTCCTACACCGGCTCGGTCGCGAATGGTATTGATGGCATCGGCTGCTGTTCCGGAATAGGTACTACTCTTGCCGGTAGCTCCGCCGTAACCTTGTGCGGCTGCTTCTGCATACATCAGGTAAACATCGGCTAAACGCAACCACGACAAATGCATGTGGCTGGAGTGCGAGTAATCGTAATCTTTATCCCATGTATTTGCTCCGATAGGAATGAACTTATAATTGAGGTAACCTGTACGGCTGGTAGCAGTGGGGTCGGCACGCCAATATGGATTACCGGAATAGAGATCGGCATATCTATATTGTTCTTCTTCGGCAAGCATAGTGCCTTTTACTACTTGTACGCCATCATAAATGAAGTTGTAATAGAAGCGAGGATCACGATCTTTCCAAGGATGTGATTTATCGAATCCCGAGGCAGCATCCGTAAGCGGGCGACCATTTGCCATACCAAAGTAGTTTACATAATTGGCAGAAGGAAGCAGGATAATACCATCACCGTTTGCCATTTTTGATATTTGATAAGAGTTCATCTGTCGCCAATATGAATCGGGACCATAAGTCGGACTGCGAACAATTGCTTCGGTAGACCCCGGCATCAACCAACCTTGCTGATTGGTATAAAACAGGTCACTATATTTAGTAAAATCGACCAACGCATACTGTGTCTGTCCACTTTCTACCAAGGTAAGGACCTGCCCAAATGCATCCGCCGCTTTCTTGCACATATCGGCATCATACGTTTTGGGACCATTGATGCCGTTTACCATCAGCGGGCTACCCGCATACAGATAGGTTTTTCCCAGATAGGATAAAGCCCATATCTTATTGGGGCGAAGATCATTTTGCCCCTTTGTTGCTCCTCCGACAGTAGTGTTATCCCAGTTCATGGGCAACAAGTCGGCAGCTTTCTGAAAATCGGCAGCCATTTTCTCGGCATTCTCACGATAGGTTTCGCGCGGCAACGTAAAAGCTTCGCCGCTGGGCAATACATAATCTACATAGGGAAGTCCGCCCCAATACTTGGTAAGCTGAAAATAGAACCAAGCACGGCAGTAATAGAGCTGACCTTCTATGAGGTTGCGCTCTTCTTGGGTAGCGTCGGTGAGTTTACCATCGGCGATGGCTTGCAAACCCATATTAGCAATGCGAATGGCATACCATGAACCACCCCAAACGGCTTTGTTGAACTTTGCATCCGGGTTCTCACGTCCCACAAACCAATTACGATCGAGGAAGCAATCCCCTTTATTAAAATAGTCGCGATAGTTACCGCGGTCTACACTAAAGCCAAATAGATATTCACCGTTACCGGTTGTTACTACTTCGTCTTCTCCCCAATTGAACGACGACACCCAATACGCTTTAGCCACGTCGGGAATCACTTGGTACATGCGTTCAACCAGTCCCTGGAAGTTGGTGAAGTTTTTATAAGCATCATCTTCCGAGATAACCGATTCGGGAGCTTTATCTAAATAATCCGTACAAGAGGTAAGGCTGAACGAAAACGCAACCACCCCAAAGATTAAATATTGTATAATTTTTGTCTTCATCGTATACTTAAGATTATAAAGTTATTCTTAATCCTAAATTAAAGCGCCTTGCCGTTGGGTAACTGGAATTATTAGTTACTCCGCTGGCATTGGTATTCGACTCGCGGTCGTCGGGCATCTTCGTCCATAAGAAGAGGTTGTTACCGTTGCCAAATATCTTGAGGCTACTTAACCCCACCTTCTTTATCCAACTGTTGTTGTCGAAGGTGTAAGAGAGTTCGGCATATTTCAAACGCAAGTAGGAACCGTCGTACAAATAACGCGTGCCCGGAGTGTAGGTGCTTGCTTGTGTGCCCCAACGTGGGAGCGGTACATCGGCATTCATATCTTCTTTCGACCAGTATGACCCTTCGTCGAAAGCAATATTACGTACACCACCCAAACTTTGCGTGCCCACATAACGAGTTACATTGTTCACTCCGTAGAACTGAACAAAGAAACTCCAGCCTTTATAGTCTACTCCTATCTGAGCATTAAAGGTGTTTTGCGGAATACCGGTAAAACCATAAGGGATATTATCGAGCGAAGAGATAATACCATCGGCATCGTAGTCCAGTATAATGTAGTTTCCCGGCATACGCATATCGTCCAATGCATCGTGCGAAGTGCTGCCATACAACTCATCCCAATTATTGTAATAGCCTTTGTCTACATACGAATTAGTTTGATTGATGGGTTTATTGGCTTTCTTCTGATACTCCGGCATCAATTGCGGGTCGTCGGCATTCAAAATCTTGTTGGTGGCATGCGTGTACGAAGCATTACCCCATATACGCCAATCATTGATAGGCTTGCTCCAACGTACTTCCAACTCGTATCCTTTACTTTCTACTTCACCTAAATTGGCTGTAGGAGCTGTGGCACCAAAATAAGCAGGTACGGCACGGTCACCACCTGCCAACAAGATGTCGGAACGTTTTTCACTGAAGAAATCTATCGAACCTGTAATTGCACCGCCAAGGAAACCGAATTCGGCAGCGATGTCTGTCTTCTTAGCCTTTTCCCAATGCACATTGGGGTTACCTACAGTGGTTTGATGGTAACCGGTATACGGACTCAAGCTACTACTTGCCTGATCGCCAATACCGGCGAGACCTTGACTGAAAGCAGAGCCGTTGGCAGCGTAACGATCCGCATAGAGCCATCTATCATTGATATTATCGTCACCAATTTCGCCGTACGAAGCTCTGAACTTCAGATAATCAAACCATTTCATATTGAGTTTCTTGAACCAAGGCTCCTCGGTAACCACCCAGCCAACAGCTCCCGACTGGAAGAATGCGAAACGATAATCGGAGGCAAATTTCTCAGAACCATTGTAAGCACCATTATATTCTATAAGGTAGCGTTTGGCATAATCGTAGGTACCGCGGAATACCCAGTTTTCGCGATAAAATGGTAACTGGTCTCCGGTAGCATACTCTTCGCGGCTAAAGTTACCCATGGCACCTACCGAATGCAGACCAAAGGTATTGCCGTATTTAATCTGAGCCGAATAATTAAGACGACGATAGGTCATCCAGTTGTTTACTGTACCGGCGCCTGTCATCCACGATATACTATTCTTGTAGTCAAATTTATTATTACTTTCCGTTGTCACATCGGTATATGCGATACCCGTATCGGGATCAATCCACTTGTGAGGGTTGTCTTCCCAGTCGTTGATATCGTCGATACCGCGTCCGGTCTCTTGGAAAGCGTTGTCGAAGGCAAGACGTCCCTGTATGGACAAGCCTTTGAGCAGGAAGCTCAGGTCTTGTACCAATGTGAAGTCGGTGTTCAGACGGTCGTTGCTGGTATAACCCACACCATTCACACTGATGTCTTCCATGGAGTTCGCCGATGCCTGCGTGGGATTGGGGTAATAATAACCGAACGTACCGTCGCTGTACTTGGGACGGAAAGCATCGGGTGCCACACCATAGAAAGCAGCCCATACAGTGTATTCGTAACCGTAACCGTTCGTACCCCGTTGCACGGCATGCGAACCGGAGAGGTTTACGCTAAGCTTCGTCGTTTTGGTGAGGTTAAAGTCGAGGTTACTGCGCACGTTGATGCGGTCGTAACCATAACCGGCTTGGTAACCGCGGTTGTTTGTCACCTGCTTATATATATCACCTTCGTGTTGGTAGTCCATACTGGCATAATACTTCACGAAGCTGGTACCACCGGCGACACTGATGTTCGCATTATAAGAGGTGGCGACATCTTTAAGTAACTCGTCCACCCAATTTACGTTGGGGTAACGTTCAAACTCTGCGGTATTGGCAGGATTGCGATACTTGTCCATAATGGCGTGCGGCTGATATTTGCCCCATGCAGTGGGTGTATATCCCAACTCGCCTTCAATTACTTTGTTGCGCAGTCCGAATGTGTCATAAGCATCCAGAATGGCGGGCAACTTAGAGTAGGTTTTCAGCGTGGTGCTTACATTAATATTAATGTTCGCTTTCCCCTCTTCACCACGTTTGGTAGTGATAAGGATAACGCCGTTGGCACCACGTACACCAAATACAGCCGTAGCCGACGCATCTTTCAATACCGAGATGGTTGCTACCGAGTTGATGTCGACACTGTTCATGGGACGTTCGATACCGTCGACCAGTACCAGCGGGTCGCTTCCGTTCCACGAGCTTACACCACGAATGGTAATCTGCGGGTCTTCTTCGCCCGGCTTACCTGTGGTAGTCATAGTTACTACGCCCGGCAGGTTACCTGTGAGCGCTTGTCCCAAACTGGAGACGCCGCCGGTTCGTTCCAGCACTTTGGCAGAGGTTTGGGCAATGGCGCCCACCACGCTCTCCTTCTTTTGCTGGCCAAACCCCACCACGATAACTTCGTCGAGCAACTCGGCATCTTCTTCGAGTGTGATTTTCATGTCGCGGCCGAAAGCGGCGCGCACTTCCAATGATTGCATACCGATGTATGAGATGATAAGAGTAGACCCAGCCGGCACATTATTAAATGTAAAGCGTCCGTCTACATCGGTTATCGTTCCCAATGCATCATTTCCCTTTAGTCGAATGGAGGCGCCAATGACGGCATCTCCCCTACTGTCGACCACAGTACCTCTTACTGTTTGTCCGTTTTGTGCCAATGCCGGTAAACTTACCAGCAGAAGCAGCAGGAAAAAGCAAGCGGTTCTTCCGAATTGTTTTACTTCATTTTTCATTAACCTAAGATATTAGTGACATAAGGTAAATTCTCGTTTGCAAAGATAATACAGAAGTCAAAATATCTTTTTGGTGTATGAAACACATTTTGTTGTGTAGGTAACATCGTCTTTCGCTCATGATACATTTTCTTTCGTTCATGATACATCAGCTGTTTTTGGAGCAAAAAAGGCTTGTTTTTTTATCGGAACTATTGTTTCGTGTGAAGATTATTTTGAGTTACTTTGCAGCATCGTTTTTTTGCTACAAAATCTGCTGCCGATGAAACACTTTAAAGTATATCTCATACTCTTTTTTCTGATTTGCCGTGCAACCTACGGGAGTGCACAAGAGAGCAAACTCTTTACTGCCGACAACGAATTGTCGAGCAGCCTCATCAACGATCTCTTTCAAGAGACAAGCGGTGTGATCTGGATTGCTACCGAAGACGGACTGAACCGTTACGACGGAGCCAAGTTTACCCTGTTTCGCAACAATCCCGACGATTCCGGCTCGCTGGCGGACAACAACGTACGCGTTATCTACGAAGATAGCTGCAAAAACATTCTGATTGGTACGGTCGGTGGCTTGCAGCGTTACGACCGTGCCACCGAACGGTTTCTAAACGTGCCGCTCTACTTTAACAACCCCAACCGCGACCGCGTCAATGCCAGTGTGGGTTGCCTGCTGCAACGACGCAACGGTGAGGTGCTGGTAGGTACCTCGGGGCACAACCTGTTTAAATTGGAACTACAGGGCGACACACTGATAGGCGTGCAACAAGCAAGCCAAATAGGTAGCTATATCATCCATCTATTATACGAAGACCGACACGGCAACCTTTGGGTAGGTACCGAAGACAACGGCATCTACTGCATTGACCCGTCCGACCGCGTGAAACACTTTACCGTGGAGATGTATGCCGGCTTCAACTCCATATCGGCAATCTGCGAGAAAGAGGGTACGCTCTATCTGGGCAGCCTTACCCATGGTCTGTATCGATACGATGAGGCTAACGACCGCATGCAAGCCATTGTTTACACACCTTACCCTCACCTGCCCATTAAAACCCTTTATGCCGGCGACAACCGCAAACTGCTGATAGGTACCGACGGACACGGACTGAAGGTGTACGATACACAGAAAGGAACAATTACCGACCACCTATTTAATATAAGCAGCTTTTCGCCCCGGCAAACCAAGATTCATGCCATACTCGAAGACAAAGCACACAACCTGTGGTATGGACTCTACCAAAAAGGTGTGATGCTGATACCCGCCACCGACAGTCGCTTTCAGTACATAGGCTATAAATCGAGCGACCGTAATATCATTGGGTCGGCTTGCGTAATGGCAGTGTGCAAAGACCACAACGGGACGCTGTGGGTGGGTACCGACAACGACGGTCTCTATGCCATAGCCCCCAACGGCAGTAGGCAGGCGCACTATTCGCCGGCAAGCAACGCAGAGCATGCCGCCCCTGCCACCGTAATGAGTATTTTTGAAGACAGCAGTCATACGCTGTGGGTGGGGTCGTACCTGCAAGGGTTGGCGTATCTTGATCAAACAAGCGGGCGGTTTCACTACGTGACGCTGCCCGACGCACAAGGCAAGCCGGTACCCAATGTTTATGCCTTTGCCGAAGACAACCTGCACAATCTGTGGGTGGGTACCATGGGAGGAGGATTGTTTCGCATCGACACCCGCACGAAAAAGGTTACCGGAACCTTTGCCGTACGAAACGACAACACCCTGAACTGGGGCGAAAACAACAGTCTGCATAATTCGTGGATAAACTGCCTGCTGTACAGTCGCAGCGGACTGCTCTACATCGGTACGTTCGACGGCATAGGATGTCTGGACCCTGCCGACATGAACTTTATCACCGCCAACGGACGCCGCTGGCTGGCAGGCGAAGTGGTGTATGCCCTGCACGAAGATATCAAAGGACAGATATGGATAGGCACCGCCAACGGATTGAAGTGCTTTAACCCGCACATCGGAAGAACCCAACACTTTACGCGTAAAGACGGACTGCCCAACGAACTGATTTGCGGCATCGAAGAAGACCACGAAGGTACGTTGTGGATAAGCACCGGCTATGGCATCAGCCGCCTGAATCCAAACATACGAACCGCCGTAAACTATTACGCCGCAGACGGTCTGCAAGGCAACGAGTTCAGCAAGCGTGCCTCGTTTGCCACTATGCAAGGCGAAATTATCTTCGGCGGTACCGGAGGCGTTACCCTCTTTCGCCCCGAAGAGATACAAAGTCCGCACCTGAAACCCGAGATACACATCACGGACTTCTATGTGCACAACCGCGCCGTGAAGAAAGGGATGCTGTCCGACGAAAAAGAGATTATAGACACGGCGGTGCCGGATGCCGACCTGTTCAGACTGGGACACAAAGACAATACGTTCAGCATTGAGGTGTCGGCTATGGAGTTTTACAGTCCCCAACACATCACCTATCAGTATGCACTTAATAACGACACGTGGAATAACCTGCAACCGGGAAGCAACAGCATATCGTTTAGCGACCTGCAAGCGGGCACCTACTATTTCCGCTTCCGCTCACAGTTCTACACCGCCGTGTCGGATATCAAAAAGATAACGGTGATTGTGTCGCCTGCGTGGTATGCTTCGGGCTGGGCAAGAATTGTATATATGTTGCTGGGACTTGCCTTGCTCTATGCTATCATTGCATATGTGCAGCAACGCATTCGTACCCGTCAGGAACGGTTGGAGCATCGGCATGCCGAGCAGATAAACGAAGCCAAACTGCAATTCTTTATCAATATCTCGCACGAGATACGAACGCCGATGTCACTCATCATCAGTCCGCTACAAAAGCTGCTTACCAACGATACCAACGAGGGACGACAAAAAGAGTATCGCACCATGTTCCGCAATGCCGAACGCATCCTGAATCTGGTAAACCAACTGATGGATGTGCGGAAGATTGAAAAGGGACAGATGCGTCTGCACTTCCGCCGGGTAAACATGGCGGACTTTATTCGCGACATTTACGGTGTGTTCGAACAACAAGCCGAAGCCAAACAGATTGCGCTGAACTTTGTACCCGATGCCGAAGAGACGGAAACATGGATAGACCCGAAGAATTTCGACAAGGTGCTTATGAACGTGCTATCGAACGCGCTGAAGTTTACTCCCAAAGGAGGCTCGGTAACCACTTATCTGCGCACGGGCACCGACTTCGATGCACCGACCGGTGCCTTACAACATTATCTTGAGATTGTGGTGGAAGATACGGGGACAGGAATTCCGCCCGAAGACCGCGAACGCATCTTCGAACGTTTCTATCAGGTGCATACACCTACCAATACTTCGGCAATGGGTACGGGTGTGGGATTGCATTTGTGCCGCTCGCTGGTGCAGTTGCACTACGGCACCATACAAGCTTTGTCGGGCGAAGACGGCACGGGCACACGCTTGGTAATCAGACTGCCTATGGGTAACGCACACCTCAGTGCCGACGAAATAGATACGGAGGTAGAAACCCCGACAGTACCCGAAGCAAATATCCCGCCGCCAATGCCGCTCCCTGTCGAAGAAGAGGTAACCTCTACGCATCGGCACGGCATACGGTATAATGTAATGGTGGTGGAAGACGACGAAGAGATACGCCAGTATATCATGCGCGAGCTGCAAAGCGACTTCAACATCCAAAGCTACAGCGACGGCAAGAGCGCACTGACCGCCATGTTGCAGCAGACACCGCCCGACTTGATAATCAGCGACATCATGATGCCCGAAATGGATGGGTTGACACTCTGTCGCAAAATAAGGCAGAACGCCAATATCAACCACATTCCGGTGATATTGCTCACGGCGCGCATCCGCGAAGAAGACGAAGCCGAAGGAATGGATATGGGCGCCGATGCTTATATCACCAAACCGTTCCAGATAGAACGACTGCGCAAGCAGGTGAAAAACCTGATAAACAATCGCCACATCCTGCGCGTCAACTTCTCGGGCAACCAACTGCAAGAAGATAAGTTGGAAAAGCTGGAATCCATGAATCCCGACGAAATATTTATGGAACGTGTGATGAAGATTGTCAATCGTCATTTGGGTGACCCCGCACTGTCGGTCGACATGCTCGCAGGCGAAGTGGGAATCAGCCGTACGCACCTCTATCGCAAAATCAAAGAGATGACAGGCTACACCATTCGCGACTTTATCCGTAATGTGCGACTGAAACAGGCAGCTCTTTTACTCAAAGAGAAACGTCAAAACATCAGCGATGTAGCCACACGTACAGGCTTCGTCAGCATGTCCTACTTTTCTACCTGCTTCAAGGATATATATGGCGTGTCACCCGTCAATTACATGACGCAGGTCAAACGCGAACAGGAAGAACAGTCGGAGGAAGAGGAGGCAAATTAGGCGTAAGATACTCAGAAGCAGCTTCTCACCCTTTAAACCTTTTTCTCTTTTCCGTGTCTTATAATGTATTACATACGTATGACTTATTAAAAATTAAACAATGGAAACACCTGTAAAACTCTACTCATTGCCTTTTGCGAATGTGCGGACTTACTTGTTTGCAAGCTTGTTTGTTGTGGGAAACATCCTGCTGCCGCAGTTGTGCCACCTCGTTCCCATGGGCGGACAAACACTTTTACCTATCTATTTTTTTACACTGATTGCTGCTTATAAATTCGGCTTCCGTGTGGGATTACTCACCGCACTCCTTTCTCCGCTCATCAATCATTGGCTGTTTGGTATGCCTCCGATTGCCGTATTGCCTGCCATTTTAATTAAATCGGGCTTACTGGCTGCGGCTGCTGCTTATGCGGCGCGTTTGACCGGTAAGGTGTCGCTTACCGCATTGCTTGCGGTGATATTGACCTATCAGGTAGTGGGAACACTCGCCGAATGGGCTTTGACGGGTAGCTTTATGCTGGCTGTACAAGATTTCCGCATAGCCTTGCCGGGTATGCTGATACAATGGTTTGGCGGCTTTGCCGTATTGAAACTGTTGGCGAAATGGTAAAAACAATGGAGGAAGTGCTGGAGCGCTTCCGTGCTATCCGGTTCGACGAAGAGTTCGATGCAATTGTTGCCATAGCCAACGGCGGCATTGTTCCGGCAGCCATCCTTAATCAGCGTCTGCAAAAAGAGATATACTTGCTGCGTATCAACTTGCGCGACGAGCATCAGCAACCCAAGTATGACGCTCCGCGATTGTTGGCACCCATTGACTTCGATTATAAAGGGAAGCGCATATTGCTGGTAGACGACCGCATTAAAACCGGCGTGACGGTGAAAATGGCTTGCGAATTGTTGAGCGAGGCTGCGTTTGTGCGAACCTTTGCCGTGAATGGAGAAGCCGACTATTGTCTCTACAACGAGAGCTGTTTCCGTTTTCCATGGATTATGTGAACATAACAATTTAATACGATGGACAGAAGAGATTTCCTGAAGACTGTGGCTGTGACGGGCGCTGTGTTGTCGGTCAGCCGTACGAAAGCGATGGATATTTTGTCGCAAAAGCTCACCGCAGCCGACGGCGCATCGGTAGACTTGGTCGCCGTGATGGGTGGTGAACCCGAAGAGATGTTTCGCCGTGCCATAACCGAGATGGGTGGCATGAAACAATTTGTGAAAGCCGGACAAAAGGTGTGCGTCAAACCCAACATCGGTTGGGATAAGGTACCCGAACTTGCCGGTAATACCAACCCCAAACTTATCACCGAGATTATCAAACAGTGTTTTGCCGCCGGAGCAAAAGAGGTGACGGTGTTTGACCATACGTGCGACGACTGGGTGAAATGCTATCGTAACAGCGGCATTGAAGCGGCGGCAAAAGCTGCCGGTGCCAAAGTAATGCCGGCTCATCTGGAACAATATTATCGCCGTATAGAATTGCCGCGTGGCAAAAATATGAAGAATGCCAAAGTGCACGAAGCCATCCTCGACAGCGATGTGTGGATTAATGTGCCTGTGCTGAAAAATCATGGCGGCGCCAATCTCACCATCTCCATGAAAAACCACATGGGTATTGTGTGGGATAGGGGATTCTTCCACTCGCACAACCTTCAACAGTGTATTGCCGATATTTGCACACTCGACAAGAAGGCAACCCTGAATGTAGTGGATGCCTATCGAATTGTGAAAACCAACGGTCCGCGCGGACGCTCGGCATCGGACGTGGTGTTGACGAAGGGATTGTTCTTGTCGCAAGATATTGTTGCCGTTGATACGGCAGCCACCAAATTCTTTAATCAGGTACGCGAAATGCCGGTAGAGAATGTGGGACACCTTGCCAACGGACAGGCACTCAATATTGGCACCATGGACATTGACAAACTCAATGTGAAGCGCATCAGGTTATGAATCGCCGTAGCTTCCTAACATTGGCAGCAGCCACCGTAGGCTCGGGAGTTGCTGCCTCTACCGGTTTGACGGGCGAGAAGAAGCTGAAACGCACGCCGCTGACTCCGCCCGGGTCGGTGGAACGTGCACGTTTTGTGGAACACTGCACTGCGTGCCAGTTGTGTGTCACCCGCTGTCCGTCGCATGTGCTGAAACCTTCGTTCTTGGAGTACGGACTTGAGGGCATGATGCAACCTACGGTTTTCTTCGAACGCGGATTCTGCAATTTCGACTGCACCGTGTGTGGCGATGTATGCCCCACCGGTGCCATTCTGCCACTCACGCAAGAGCAAAAGCACTTGACGCAGATAGGTAAAGTGGTGTTCAACGAAGAGGTCTGCATTGTACATACCGACCACACCAATTGCGGCGCTTGCTCCGAACATTGTCCCACCCAAGCCCTTTCGATGATTCCTTACAGGGAGGGCGACGAACTTACCATTCCGCATATTGATACCGACATCTGCGTGGGCTGCGGCGGGTGCGAATATGTATGTCCGGTAAGACCGCAACGCGCCGTTTATGTAGAAGGAAATGTCACCCAATTGCAGGCTAAACCTATTTTGGAGGAAAAACAAAAAGAGATAGAAGTAGATGATTTTGGCTTCTAACTTTTATTGTTTTAGCTAAAATGATTACTTTCGTGCCGTTGAGTTAGAACTCAAAAACTCAAAAACTTAAAAACTCAAACGTATGGAAAGCAATCAGTATCCTGTTGGTTTTGCTTTAAGTGGTGGCTTCATTAAAGGCTTTGCCCATTTGGGAGCCATGCAGGCTTTGATGGAATACAACATTAAGCCCGATGTTATCTCGGGTGTCAGTGCGGGTGCGTTAGTAGGCGCATTCTATGCCGACGGCAACGAGCCGTATCGAATATTGGACTACTTTGCCGGTCATAAGTTTCAAGACCTCACCAAATTGGTGATTCCCAAAGTCGGTCTGTTTGTGCTCGACGAATTTATAGACTTTCTTCGAAGCAATCTGAAAGCACGCACCATCGAAGAACTCAAAACCCCTCTTATCGTTACTGCAACCGATTTGGACAACGGTCGTTCGGTGCAATTTACCACGGGCAGCATTGCCGAACGCATCGCTGCATCGTGTTGTATGCCGGTACTCTTTTCGCCGGTAAAGATAGACGGCGTACACTACGTTGACGGCGGTTTGTTTATGAACCTGCCGGTGTCCGTCATCCGGCGGATGTGCCGAAAGGTGGTGGGCATCAACGTCAGTCCGCTTACCGCCGACGAATATAAAATGAATATCGTCAGCATCGCTTTGCGCTCGTACAACTTTATGTTTCGCGCCAATACCATTGCCGAACGTCGCAAGGTGGATTTACTGATTGAACCTTATCATCTGGATTACAGCAATACCGAGTTGGAGAAGGCGGAAGAGATTTTTGAAAAAGGATACAACGTAGCATATACCTTACTCGACAGACTGATGCACGAGAAAGGCTCGGTATGGAAAGAATTAAAAATGAGGAAATGAAGATAATCGTTTATCAGGTGTTGCCGCGTCTTTTTGGTAACAACCGTAGCGAATATGTGTGGAACGGTACTATTCAAGAAAACGGATGTGGAAAGTTGGCGGACTTCACACTCAAAGCTCTGAAAGAGATCAAGAAACTGGGGGTAACTCACATTTGGTACACCGGTATCATGGAACATGCCACGCAAACTTCTTACGAGGCGTTCGGCATTCCTGCCGACCATCCTGCCGTTGTGAAAGGCAAGGCGGGTTCGCCTTATGCCATTAAAGATTACTACGACGTTGACCCCGATCTTGCCACCGATGTCTCTTGCCGCATGCAAGAGTTTGAGGAGCTGGTGAAACGTACCCATAAAGCAGGACTAAAGGTGATTGTTGATTTTGTGCCCAACCATGTAGCTCGCCGCTATCATTCGGATGTTCAGCCCAAAGGCGTCAAACAATTGGGTGAAGACGACGACACCACCTGCGCTTTTTCTCCTTCCAACAACTTCTATTACATCCCCGATGAGGCGTTGAACGGCGAGTTCGATAGGAAAGCAGGTGCCGACGCAGCTTACTACGAGTTCCCTGCCAAAGCTACGGGCAACAATCGCTTTGATGCCCATCCCAACATAAACGATTGGTACGAAACGGTGAAACTCAACTACGGTGTGGATTATTCGGGCGGAACAACCGCAGGATATTTCGACCCCGTACCCGATACATGGACAAAGATGCTCGACATCTTACTCTTTTGGGCTTCGAAGAACATCGATGGCTTTCGTTGCGACATGGCGGAAATGGTGCCTGTGGATTTTTGGGAATGGGCTATCCCCCAAGTAAAACAGCGTCATCAACGGCTGCTTTTTATTGCCGAGGTTTACAATCCGTCCGAGTATCGCAACTATCTGGAACGGGGCAAGTTCGATTATCTGTACGACAAAGTGGGACTGTACGATACCTTGCGCAATATTGTCTGCGGATACGAATCGGCGACGGCAATTGCACGCTCGTGGCAAAGTTTGGGGGGACTGGAAAAACGTATGCTCAACTTCCTCGAAAACCATGACGAACAGCGTGTCGCCTCCGATTTCTTTGCTATCAATCCTTTTCGGGCTATTCCTGCTCTGATTGTAGCTGCCTGCATGAATACCAATCCTTTGATGATTTACTTCGGACAAGAGTTTGGCGAACTGGGAATGGACAGCGAAGGCTTCAGCGGACGCGACGGTCGTACCTCTATCTTTGACTACGGACGTGTCGACACCATCCGCCGTTGGCGCAACGAAGATAAGTTCGACGGCAAACTCCTGACCGATGAACAGAAACAACTCTATGCACTCTACCGACGCATACTTACGTTGTGCCTCAAAGAGAGAGCTGTCTCCGAAGGCGATTTCTTCGATTTGACCTATGTCAATATCAACGGCTGGCGCTTCAATGAGCACAAGCAGTTTGCCTTTATGCGCAAAGCCGGCAACGAGTTGCTTTTCGTTGTGGTAAACTTCGACTATGTAGCTGTGAATGTTGTCGTTAACCTACCGTCGCACGCTTTTGATTATTTGCAGATTCCGCAACAAGAGGCTTACGCTGCTACCGACTTAATTACAGGTAATAGCGAGACAATCAGTCTGTTGCCCTACAAAGCTACTTCGGTATCGGTAGATAGTCACAGTGGAAAAATATTAAAGATTGTATTGTAGCTCGCTCCCCAATCCACAACTTTTATAAAGCAAGCGTTGCTATATTCAGTGGAAAGATGTACCTTTGCCGCCGCAAAAGCAAAAGGTTCCGTAGCTCAGCTGGATAGAGCAACAGCCTTCTAAGCTGTGGGTCGAGCGTTCGAATCGCTCCGGAATCACTAAAAAAGAGAAAAAGCCGATGCTCGCAAGAGCATCGGCTTTTTCTCTTTGTGTCGAGCATGGCACTTGACTTGACGGTGAAAGTCTGTTATGGGATATATTGTCATTTTGGTACATTATTTCCTGTTTTATCATCATAATGTCGCAATATCTTGTTTTTAGCTAACTCTCACTTTGTAAGAAACGTGCCTTTAAACCGCACGCTATGCATTATCTGCCGCTACTCAACGAACCAACTCGACGAAAACAATGAATCAACTCCGCGGAAACAACGAATTGTCTGCACGAAAACAATGAATTGTCTCCGCAAAAACAACGAATCAACTGCCGGCTTAAGAAATTATCTCGGCAAGTTAGTCTGTATTTCCCGCCGAATTGTTGCGTTATCTCGGCAAGTTATCGCGCTAACTTGCCGGGATAATTTCATAAAGTTCTTTTTAGGGGAGTTTTTTTGCGCTGAACACGCTTTTTGTTTTTTGACATAATTTCCTCGTATCTTTCTGTAAGTGTACAGATTAGGTGGCGTATTTTACATAGTTTAACGCGCTATACTCGCACGAAAGTCACCAAGCCGTCCCTCAGTCCGAAATAAGCCCGTTTTTCGAGGGTTCGTTTGACGTTTTGACACTTTGATAATGATGGATGCAACCGCAGTTGAGGAAGCTTCTTAGAGTGCATCCCATTTTATGGTAAAGCCATGAGCTTGATTTCCCAAAATAGTGTCGGGCTATTTCACGCCAAGAGATAACCATTAATATATCCTGCATTTTTTGTTTTACAGTCTGTTCTTCCTGTTTCTTTAAACAAACAGAGGGACGAGCCTTCGCCCGTCCCTCTTGTCTGTTCTTATTCTTTATACGGTATTTTGTCTATCCGTCTTTGATGCCGTCCGCCTTCGAAGGGCGTGTTGAGGTATTCGGTAATAATATCTCCCGCCTCGTCGTGTGTGACGTAGTTTCCGGGGAATACCAGCACATTGGCATTGTTGTGGCTGCGGGCATAATGTGCGATTTCGACCGACCAGCAGAGGGCGGCGCGAATGCCTTGGTGTTTGTTGAGTGCCATGGCGATGCCGTTGCCCGTGCTGCATACCGCGATGCCGGTGTAACATTCGCCGCTTTCTACGGCAAGTGCCATGGGGTGGGCAAAGTCGGGGTAGTCGCAGCTTTCGGTAGAGAAGGTGCCAAAGTCTTTATACTCCAATCCTTTGGCTTCCAGCCATTGCCGGATGAACTCTTTTAGTTCGAATCCGGCATGGTCGGAGCATAATCCTATTTGTTTCATAACATTGCTTTTACTTGCTTATATACGTTATCGGCGGTGAAGCCCAGTTTTTCGTCGAGCACTTGGTAAGGTGCCGAGAAGCCGAACGAGGGGAGACCCCACACCTTGCCGTTAGCACCAACCAGTCCTTGCAGCGTCACAGGCAGTCCGGCAGTTAAGCCGAATACCTTGGCACCCGATGGGATGATGCTTTCCTGATACTCTTTGGAGCGGCTACGGAAGAGTCCTTCGGAAGGTGCCGATACGATGCGAACCTTTATGCCGTCTTTGCGTAGCAGTTCGGCACCGGCTATCAGCGTCGATACTTCGGAACCCGAAGCCACCAGCACCACATCGAACTCGTTGTCGGAGCCTGCCACGATATAGGCACCGCGGCACACCTGTTCGTAGTCGTTGCCTGCCGGCAGGTTGGCTATGTTTTGGCGCGAGAAGATAAGACCCGTAGGCGACGTGGTGTTCTCCATAGCCAGTTTCCAAGCTATGGTAGTCTCTTCCACATCGGCAGGACGGAGCACCAGCATAGAGTTGTGTCCTTTGTGATTTTGGAGTTTCTCCATGAGGCGGATTTGAGCCTCTTGTTCCACCGGTTCGTGAGTAGGTCCGTCTTCGCCCACGCGGAAGGCGTCGTGTGTCCAGATGAACTTCACCGGAAGTTCCATTAAGGCAGCCATGCGCACGGCAGGTTTCATATAGTCGGAGAAGACGAAGAAAGTACCGCAAGCCGGAATGACGCCACCGTGCAAAGCCATACCGATGCAACAACAAGCCATGGTAAGTTCGGCTACACCGGCTTGGAAGAAGGCACCGCTAAAGTCGCCCTTCTTAAAGGCATGTGTCTTTTTGAGGAATCCGTCGGTTTTGTCGGAGTTGGAGAGGTCGGCAGAAGCCACAATCATGTTTTCTACCTGTGTAGCCAATGTACCCAACACCGTTGCCGATGCCGCGCGGGTGGCTTGTCCCGGTTTTTGTTCGATGGCAGCCCAGTTTACTTCGGGTGCCCAACCGGAGAAGAACGTTTCCATTTTGGCGGCAAGCGTAGGATTCTCTTGGGTCCATGCTGCTTTTTCGGCGTAGCGGTCGGCGGCAATCAATTTCAACTCTTCGGCGCGTGCGGCATACAGGTCGGCTACTTCGGGGAATATGGTAAAGGGATTCTCCGGGTCGCCGTTGAGGTTCTTAATGGTGTTGATGTAAGCATCGCCACCCAGCGGAGCACCGTGTGTAGCGGTGTTGGCTTCGTAGCTGCTGCCGTCAGCTTTGCGTGCACCTTTGCCCATAATGGTTTTACCTATAATCAAGGTGGGACGTTCGCTCTCTTCCTTTGCCTCGGTGAGAGCGGTGCGGATGTCGTCCACATCGTTGCCGCAGCAGTGTACCACTTTCCACCCCCAAGCTTCGTACTTGCGGGCGGTATCTTCGATGGTCACATCTTTGGTTTCGGTAGAAAGCTGTATGTCGTTAGAGTCGTAGAACATAATGAGGTTATCCAACCCCAACGTTCCGGCAATGCGTCCGGCTCCTTGCGAGATTTCTTCCTGAATGCCTCCGTCCGATATATAAGCATAAATGGTTTGATTCATCATCTTGCCGAAACGTGCCTTTAAGAACTTGGCAGCAATGGCTGCGCCTACGGCAAAGGTGTGACCTTGTCCCAGCGGACCCGATGTGTTTTCGATGCCGCGCAGTATGTCGCGTTCGGGATGTCCCGGTGTGGGGCTTCCCCATTGGCGGAACTGTTTCAGCTCATCAAGCGTAAACTTGCCTGCCAGTGCCAGCGTGCTGTAAAGCATAGGCGACATGTGTCCCGGATCGAGGAAGAAGCGGTCGCGTCCTTCCCATGCGGGGTTTTCGGGATCGTACACCAAAAATTCGGTAAACAGGGTGTTGATAAAGTCAGCGCCACCCATAGCGCCGCCGGGATGTCCGGAGTTTGCTCTTTCAACCATAGAGGCAGCAAGGATGCGGATGTTATCTGCTGCCCGATTCATTAGTTTGTTGTCATTCATATCTCGGAGGAGTTTAAAGTTTTGCGCAAAAGTAATGAAAAACTCATTTGGAAGCAAAAGTTCCAACTCTTTGTAACAAAAGTGTTGTTAAAAGGTTATATTTGCGGCACTTTAGTGGCTGTGGCGTGATTGCATCCACGGACATAGCTACGCATTAATGATTTATATATGAAACGTACCCTCCTCCTCGCGCTCTGCGCCTTGTGTCTTACTATTAGGGTATCGGCACAACAAGATACCTTGAAGTATCGCATCAGTTTGACGGACAAAAAAGCCACGACCTACTCGTTGCAGCGTCCGCAAGAGTTTTTATCGGCGAAAGCCCTCGAACGCCGGCGGCGGCAACAGATAGCCGTCGATTCTACCGACCTGCCTGTGTGCCGTGCCTACATTGATGCCATACGCAAGCAAGGCGTGCACATTGTCACCACAGGCAAGTGGGACAACATCGTTACGGTGTCGTGCAACGACTCGACGTTGATTACCCGCATTGCCTCACTGCCCTTTGTACGTTCCACCGAACGGGTGTGGAAGTCGCCCGGTGCTTCCAAACCTTCGATGTCCATGAAGCGCGATTCGCTGATAAACCGCTCCGACACCGTTCCGGGTGAGTATTACGGCACCGCCTCGCAACAGATACGATTGAGCCGTGCCGATAAGTTGCACGAAGCCGGTTTTCGCGGACAAGGCATGACCATTGCCGTGATTGATGCAGGCTTTCACAATGTAGACCGCATCACGGCGATGCAGAACATCCGTGTGCTGGGCACCCGCGATTTTGTGAATCCGCACGCCGACATTTATGCCGAAAGCAGTCACGGACTGGGGGTATTGTCGTGCATCGGTATGAACCGTCCTTACGCAATGGTGGGCACGGCACCCGAAGCATCGTTTTGGTTGCTTCGCACCGAAGACGAATATTCCGAAAATCTGGTGGAGCAAGATTACTGGGCATCTGCCATTGAGTTTGCCGACAGCGTGGGCGTGGATGTGGTGAATGCCTCGCTGGGCTACTACACCTTCGACGACCCCTCCAAAAACTATAACTTCTGCAACTTGGACGGACGGTTTGCACTGATTTCGCGTCAGGCTTCGCGCGTCGCCGATAAAGGAATGATACTGGTGTGCAGTGCCGGAAACGCCGGCATGGGGTCGTGGAAAAAAATCACACCTCCGGGTGATGCCGACCATGTGATAACCGTAGGTGCAACCGATAGAACAGGTACGCTGACTCCGTTCTCATCTATCGGAAATAGTGCCGACGGACGCATTAAACCCGATGTGGTAGCGGTGGGAGGCTTCGCTTCCGTGATGCGCCCCAACGGTAATCAGGGGGAGGCGAACGGTACTTCGTTTGCTTCGCCTATTATGTGCGGTATGGTGGCTTGTCTGTGGCAAGCACTTCCCGAACTCACCGCCAAAGAACTAATAGAGCACGTGCGACAGGCAGGCGATAGAGCTGCTTGTCCCGATAATATCTATGGTTACGGCATCCCCGACATGTGGAAAGCATATCAAATGAGACGGTAAATGGATGCACTCTCACTTTTTGAACTCAACGAACTGGTACGTCGGAGCTTGGCACAATGTATGCCCGACGAGTATTGGGTGCACGCCGAACTCAGCGATGTGCGCACCAATGTCACGGGGCATTGCTATCTGGAGTTTCTTCAGAAAGATGCGCGCGGAAACAATCTGGTCGCCAAGGCACGAGGTGTCATTTGGGCGAATGTGTTCGGCTTGCTGAAAGCCTATTTCGAAGAAAGCACGGGACAGTTGTTTACTTCGGGTATCAAGGTGCTGGTAAAGGTGACGGTGCAGTTTCACGAACTGTATGGATATAGCCTTACGGTGCTTGACATCGACCCTTCGTACACGTTGGGCGATATGGCACGTCGTCGGCGGGAGATTCTGCAGCAACTCGAAGAAGAAGGGGTACTGACACTGAACAAAGAACTTCCGTTGCCCATGCTGCCGCAACGCATCGCCGTTATATCATCGGCAACGGCAGCCGGTTACGACGACTTCTGCAATCAGTTGGCAAACAACGAATACGGTTACTTCTTCTATACCCGACTCTTTCCGGCACTGATGCAGGGCGATCGGGTGGAAGCTTCAGTCTTGTCGGCGTTGGATGACATCATGGCGGATAACCTGCATTTCGATGTGGTGGTTATCATTCGCGGCGGAGGTGCCACCTCCGATTTGTCGGGCTTCGACACCTATCTGCTGGCTGCGGCATGTGCGCAGTTTCCGTTGCCCATTATCACCGGCATCGGACACGAACGCGATGACACTGTGCTCGATGCGGTGGCACATACCCGTGTGAAGACGCCTACGGCTGCCGCCGAATTTCTGATAGGTTGCATGGAAGACGCCGGCGGGCAACTTAGCGAACTAATGACCCGACTGAATTATAGTGTTTCGGCTCGCTTGGCGGGCGAATACCGGCAGCTCTCGGCTTATCGTCGCCACATTCCTGCGTTGGTGGTTCGCCGCTTTCCGGAGGCAAAGATGCGGTTGCTTACTCTGCAAATCAATTTATCGCAGGCAGTTCCGGCTTTGCTGGCACGTCGTCGCCACCGGTTGGAACTGTTGAAGCAGAGCGTGGCGGATGCTTCGCCTCAAAAGCAGCTAGCCCGTGGTTACAGCATCACGCTGAAAGACGGCAAAGCGGTAAAAGACGCTTCCGTGCTCGCGGCAGGCGACAACATCGAAACCTTGCTCGCGGACGGACGAGTGGCATCGGTGGTACAAAGCACCGACTCATCGAAACGAAGAACCCTAAAATGATATAAATATGTCAGCAACCCCTAAAAAAACAGAAACCTATTCGCAGGCGATAGCCCGTTTGGAGAACATCGTTCGCCGGATAGAAAGCAACGAATTGGAGATTGACGAACTGGCGGATAAAATAAAAGAAGCCAATGTAATCATTGCCTTTTGTGAGACAAAACTTACAAAAGCCGATAAAGAGATTGAAAAATTGTTGCAAGGAAACAAAGAGAATGAATAATAACCCTTACTTTTGTCTATTAAAGTATTTAAATCTATAACAGTTATGAAAGAAATTGATTGGTCAAACCTACCGTTTGGTTATCTTAAAACAGATTACAATGTACGTATTTATTATCGCAATGGTCAATGGGGCGAACTCGAAGTAAGTAGCGAGGAAACCATTCCTTTGCATATGGCTTCTACTTGTTTGCACTACGGGCAAGAAGCTTTCGAAGGCTTAAAGGCTTTTCGTGGAAAGGACGGACAGATACGTATCTTCCGCCTGGAAGAGAACGCGGCACGACTGCAATCAACCTGTCGCGGCATTATGATGCCCGAACTCTCTACCGAGCGTTTCAGAGAAGCTGCCTTGAAGGTTGTGAAGTTAAACGAACGTTTTATGCCTCCCTACGAAAGCGGTGCTTCGCTCTATCTGCGTCCGTTGCTCATCGGTACGGGTGCACAAGTGGGTGTGAAACCGGCAGACGAGTATCTGTTCCTGATATTTGTTACGCCCGTGGGTCCCTATTTCAAAGGAGGCTTTTCAGCTACACCTTATATTATTACGCGCAAGTACGACCGCGCCGCGCCACTGGGTACAGGTACCTATAAGGTGGGTGGTAACTATGCCGCCAGTTTGCGTGCCGGACACGAAGCACATGCGGCAGGCTATTCGGCGGAGTTTTATCTGGATGCCAAAGAGAAGAAGTTTATCGACGAATGTGGAGCAGCCAACTTCTTCGGCATCAAGAACAACACCTACATCACGCCGCTGTCGTCGTCTATCTTGCCTTCCATTACCAATAAAAGCTTGATGCAACTCGCCGAAGATATGGGTATGAAGGTAGAACGCCGCCCCATTGCCGAAGAAGAACTGAGCACGTTCGAAGAGGCGGGAGCCTGTGGCACGGCTGCGGTAATCAGTCCTATTGAACGCATCGACGACCCCGACAACAACCACTCGTATGTCATAGCCAAAGACGGAAAGCCCGGACCGGTTTGCACAAAGCTTTACCATAAGCTGCGTGCCATTCAGTATGGTGACGAACCCGATACACACGGGTGGGTAACGATTGTTTGAGACTTTTTATAATCTCAATTAATAATACACTGTTATGAAACGATTTTCTCAATTGAAAGACCAAGCCGTGCTTTCCTTGGAAGGTAAGTGGCTAAAATCAGCGTTGATAACGCTGGTAATGATTGTAATTGGTAGCATCATCTCCTTTATACAGAATTATGACTCAGAAACTGTACGTATTGGCGGGAAATTATTTGTAACTATTTATAATCCCTTATGGCTCTCATTAGCCAGTATCCTCTATCTCTTTATTTTAACTCTGTTGGATTATGGCTTTGACATTCTTATGCTCGAAGTGAAACGTGGCTCAAAGCCCCTCTTTGCCACCCTGATCAGCGGATTTAAAGACTATCTGCGTATTTGGGGGACTCTCTTTATACGAGGACTTTATGTACTCTTATGGTTGTTGTTACTGATTATTCCCGGTATCGTCAAGAGCTATTCGTATGCCATGACTCCCTATGTGCTGAAAGAACGTCCGGACTTGAAGTACGATGGTGCCATTGAACTAAGCATGCAGATGATGAGAGGTCAAAAGATGAGGTTGTTCCTACTTGATTTGAGCTTTATAGGCTGGGTCTTACTTTGTATCCTTACATTAGGTATCGGATTCTTCTTCCTTATACCTTATTTCTCGACTACAAGGGCAGCCTTCTACGATAATCTCAAGGAGGAACTCGGCATGACAGTGATTGTTGAAGAAGAAATAATTGTTACGGAAAATTAATGGGTAAAGGTAAATTAGCTAAGTTTGCCGATATGGCAAGCTATCCGCACGTTTTTGAATATCCCTATTCGGTAGCCGATGACGTCTCTTTTACCAACAAAGGAAAGTGGGGCGAGTCGTTCTTTAAGAACGACCGTCCCATTGTTTTGGAGTTGGGTTGCGGACGTGGTGAGTACACCGTGGGGTTGGGAAGAATGTTTCCCGAAAAGAATTTTATAGGGGTAGACATCAAAGGCTCGCGCATGTGGTCGGGTGCTACCGAGGCATTGCAAACCGGCATGACCAACGTTGCCTTTTTGCGTACCAACATCGAAATTATCGACCGTTTTTTTGCATCGGGCGAGGTAAGCGAAATATGGCTCACCTTCTCCGACCCGCAAATGAAGAAAGCTACCAAGCGGCTGACATCTACCTATTTTATGGAGCGTTACCGCAAGTTCCTAAAACCCGATGGGGTGATTCATCTGAAAACAGACAGTAATTTTATGTTTACCTACACACGACTGATGATTGAAGAAAACAATCTGCCGGTAGAGGTAATGACCGACGACTTGTACCACACGGGGCAAGCCGACGAAATTCTCAGTATTAAAACCTACTACGAACAACAATGGCTGGCACGCGGACTGAACATCAAGTACATCCGCTTTCGCCTGCCGCAGACGGGCACGCTTCGTGAACCCGACATTGAAATAGAATTGGACGAGTATCGCAGTTACGGACGCGACAAACGTAGCGGGCTGGCGATGAGTAAATAAATTGATAGTTATGACACTTTATCCTCAATTGATTATCGATGCACTCTCTACCGTGCGCTATCCCGGCACGGGCAAGAATTTGGCGGAAGCCGGTATGATTGCCGACAATCTGCGCATCGACGGAATGAAGGTAAGCTTCTCGCTTATCTTTGAAAAACCTACCGACCCTTTTATGAAGTCGTTGCTGAAGGCGGCGGAAGCTGCCATTCATGCACAAATATCTCCCGAAGTAGAAGTTACCATTACCACCGAAAGCCGACAAGCTCCGCGTCCCGAACCGGGCAAGTTGCTTCCGCAGGTTAAGAATATTATAGGCATATCCTCCGGTAAAGGCGGGGTGGGGAAATCTACTGTTGCTGCCAATCTTGCCGTGGCACTGGCTAAACTGGGTTATCGTGTGGGATTGTTGGATGCCGATATTTTCGGTCCTTCCGTGCCCAAAATGTTTCAGGTGGAAGATGCACGTCCCTATTCCGAGCATATCGATGGGCGCGACTTGATTGTACCTATCGAAAGGTATGGCGTGAAGTTGCTCTCTATCGGCTTCTTTGTCGACCCCGACCAAGCTACTTTGTGGCGTGGCGGCATGGCGGGTAATGCGCTGAAGCAACTCATCGGCGATGCCGCTTGGGGAGAACTGGATTACTTCCTCATAGACTTGCCTCCCGGTACCAGCGACATACACCTTACGATCGTGCAAACCCTTGCCATGACGGGCGTAGTGGTGGTAAGTACTCCACAGGCTGTTGCCTTGGCGGATGCCCGCAAAGGCATTAACATGTTTACCAACGACAAGGTGAATGTCCCCATTCTTGGGTTGGTAGAGAATATGGCATGGTTTACGCCTGCCGAACTACCCGAGAATCGTTATTATATCTTTGGGAAAGAGGGTGCCAAGCAGTTGGCGGAAGAGATGCACGTGCCCTTGCTGGGGCAAATTCCCCTTGTGCAAAGTATCTGCGAAAGCGGCGACAAGGGTACACCCGTAGCACTCAACGGCGATAGTGACACCGGCAATGCCTTCTTGCAGTTTGCTGCTGCCGTGGTGCGTCAGGTAGATCGTCGCAATGTGGAGCAGGCACCCACCGAAGTGGTGCGGGTGCAGCATTAGCAAACAGATTGTCGGAGGTTACTTCATGCTTCCTCCGACAATATCCAGCAATTCGTTGGTGATAGCTTGCTGACGACTCTTATTGTATTGCTTCGTCAAATCTTGAATCAGTGTATTGGCATTGTCGGTGGCTGTTTGCATGGCAAGCATGCGTGCGGCGTGCTCCGAAACGTTGCTGTCGGCAAGCATGGTGTAGAGCTTTTGATTGAGTGTGCGGGGCAACAAGGCGGTAACGAACTCTTCTACCGAAGGTTCTACAATGTAGTCGTTCGTATAGCCTTGTGTGTTTGCCGTTTCTTTGTTTTCTCCTTCCGCTTCCTTACTTTCTCCTTCCGCTTTTTCGGCATTTAGGTCGATGGGCAAGAATGTTTCGTGTGTCAATACCTGATTGCCGGTGGATTTAAAGTGATGATATATCAGTTCCACACGGTCTATCTGCTTCTCGGCAAACTGCTTCATAAGCAGTTCGGAGAGTTGGACGGTGCCGGCAAACGAAGGCTTTTCGGCAAGCTCGGTAAAACTGCCTTGCGGTGTATAACCCAGTTTGCGGGTGGCGGTTTCAACCTTCTTACCTATGGGGTAGACAAAGATGTTATCCTTTCCCAACGAACGGTATGCTTCGAGTGTGCTTTCCAGCATTTTGGAGATGTTGGCGTTAAAAGCACCGCACAAGGCACTGTTGGACGAGCACACCACAATGGCTATCTTTTGCACCGGTCGTACTTCTGTGTAAGGCGTACGAAAGGCAGTGTCGGTCGAAAGGAATCGCGTAAGTATGCCGTGCAGCTTTTGTTGATAAGGCAGCATGTTGCTGATGCGGGCTTGTGCCTTGTGCAGCTTGGCGGATGCCACCATTTTCATCGCCGATGTGATTTGGCGGGTGCTCTTGACGGAGTTGATGCGATTCTTTATCTCTTTGAGTGAACTCATGATGCTTGGTATTGTTGGGCAACTGCTGCTGCCGTCTCTTCGATAATTTTGGTAACCGTGTCGTCAATGGCTCCGGTTTTCAACACATCCAGCACATCGGTGCGGTGGTCGGTTTCCAGTTTGGCGAGAAATCCTTCTTCAAATTCCGACACTTTGTCCTGCGCAACGTTGCGCAGCAAACCGTGCGTGCCGCAGTAGAGTATGGCTACTTGCTTTTCTACGGGCATCGGATTGTATTGCGGCTGCACCAGCAGGCGGGCATTCTTTTGTCCTTTGTCTATGGTAAGTGCCGTAACAGCATCCATGTCTCCGCTGAATTTAGAGAACGATTCCAGTTCGCGGTATTGTGCTTGGTCTATCTTGAGCGTACCTGCCACTTTCTTCATTGCCTTTATCTGAGCATTGCCACCCACACGGCTCACCGATATGCCGACATTGATAGCCGGTCGGTTGCCTTGGTTGAAGAGGTCGGTATCGAGGAATATCTGTCCGTCGGTAATCGAAATCACGTTGGTAGGGATGTAAGCCGATACGTCGCCTGCTTGCGTTTCGATGATAGGCAGTGCGGTAAGCGAACCGCCCCCTTTCACTTTGCCTTGCAGGCTGTCGGGCAAGTCGTTCATCTGTGCGGCTACCTCTTGTTGGTTGATGATGCGTGCGGCACGTTCCAGCAAGCGCGAATGTAAGTAGAAAATATCTCCCGGATAGGCTTCGCGTCCCGAAGGGCGTCGCAAGATAAGCGATACTTCGCGGTAAGAGACAGCCTGTTTGGAAAGGTCGTCGTAAACCACCAACGCATTGCGACCGGTGTCGCGGAAATATTCGCCGATAGCTGCACCTGCAAAGGGAGCGTAATACTGTACGGCAGCGGGGTCTCCGGCAGTGGCAGCCACTACAATGGTGTAGTCCATGGCACCGTTCTCGCGCAGTGTGTTAACGATAGAAGCCACCGTCGAACCTTTTTGTCCGATAGCCACGTAGATACAATAGACGGGGTCGCCCGCTTCGTAATTGGCACGTTGGTTGATAATGGTATCTATGGCAATAGCCGTTTTGCCTGTCTGACGGTCGCCGATAATCAGCTCGCGCTGTCCGCGTCCGATAGGAATCATGGAATCTACGGCTTTCAGTCCCGTTTGCAGCGGTTCGTTTACCGGCTGGCGGAAGATGACGCCCGGTGCTTTGCGTTCCAGCGGCATCTCAAAGAGTTCGCCTTCAATGGCACCTTTGCCGTCGAGCGGTTCGCCCAGCGTATCAATCACGCGTCCCAACATACCTTCGCCCGCACGGATAGAAGCGATGCGTTTGGTACGTTTCACCGTAAAGCCCTCTTTTATCTTGTCGGTAGGTCCCAGTAATACGGCGCCCACATTGTCCTCTTCGAGGTTCATCACAATTGCCATGATACCGTTTTCGAACTCCAGCAGTTCGTTGGCTTCGGCGTTGTGCAATCCGTATATACGTGCCACGCCGTCGCTCACTTGCAGTACGGTGCCTATTTCGTCGAGTTGCACGCGGGTATCAATGCCCTCCAATTGCTTGCGCAGGATGTCGGAGACTTCACTTGCTTTTATATCCATTTGTTTTAGTTTTTAAGTTTTTGAGTTCTAAGTTTTTGAGTGCGTGAGGTTCCTTAAAAACTCACAGCCTCATAACCTCATAAACTCAAACTAATCTTCTGTTCTTGTCTATGAATTGTTGTTTCACTCGTTTTAGTTGTGTGGCTATGCTGGCATCCAGTCGATAGTCGTCCATGTCGATGATAAATCCGCCTTCGATAGAGGGGTCTACTTCGGTGTGGAGTTCGATGTTAGCATGCAGCAGTTTGCGGGCACGTTTACGAACGCGTTCCCACACAGCCCGCTGAGCGGGTACTGCGGTAATCATTTTCACCGTGGCAATGTGGTGCGACCGTCGGTAGAGGTTTAGAAACGAGAGGCAGATGTAGTGTAGATATTGTTCGCGCCGGTTTTTCAACACCAAGGTGATGAAGCGGTTAAACTCGTGGCTCACATCGCCTTCGCCCGCGGTGGCTATGCCGATAAGCGTAAACTTATCGCGAATGGTCAGTACGGGGTTCGCCAATGCGTCGCGCAGGTTGGGATGTCGGCGAAAGCTTTGTTCCAGTATGCGCACTTCGTTGTAGATGCGTTCTTCGGTGCCGGTGTCGTTGCCATACTTCAGCAACGCTTTGGCGTAGCGCGATGCTATGATACCTATATCCATTGTTGTTAGTTTGCTTTAGCCGCGGCGAGTGCGTCGTCCAACATACGGTCTATCATGCCCATCTGTTCTTTTTCGTCGTCGAGTTGTTTGCGAATCACCTTCTCGGCAATATCTACCGAGAGGGAAGCAACCTGTCTGCGAATAGAACGGATAGCCTCTTCTTTCTCTTGACGGATACGCTCCTTCACCTCGTCCAGCTCTTTCTGTGCAGCAATCTTGGCTTGCTGTTGAGCTTGGGCAATGATTTTGTCGCGTTCCTGCATGGCTTCTTTGATGATTCGTCCCTGTTCTTTGTTGGCATTGGCTATCAGCGTGGCATTTTCTTGTTTGAGCTTGGCTATTTGTTCGTTGGCTTCTTTGGCTACCGCCAAGGATTGGTCGATGTATAGCTTGCGCCCCTCCACCATCTTGGTAATAACCGGAAAGCCGAACTTAGCCAGCACTACGAAGACGATGCCGAAAGTCAGCGTCATCCAAAACAGCAGTCCCGAATCGGGTAGTAACAGTGACATGTCTCAGCTTTTAGTTTAACAAGAATACCAGTAAACAAACCACCAAAGCGAGCAGTGCAACACCTTCTACCAAGGCGGCAATAATAATCATATTGCTTCGGATGTCTCCTTTCGCTTCGGGTTGGCGTGCAATGGCGTCCATGGCTTGTCCGCCGATTTTGCCGATACCTATACCTGCGCCGATGGCTGCAAGCCCTGCGCCAATGGCAGCCCCCAGCTTGACAAGCCCTGTGCCGGCTACCGCTTGTAATAATACTGTAAGTAACATAACTTTCTAATTTTTGAGTTATTAATGATTGATTTTAATTTTCTTCTCTTCTTTTTCTTGTGCCAACCCTATGAATACTGCCGACAGCATGGTAAACACATACGCCTGAATGAAAGCAATAAGCACTTCCAACGCATTCATGAAGATGTTGAATACCACCGATATGACGGTCATGGTGCCGTTCATAGCCAAGCCCATGTTTGCCGTAAGGAATATCAAGCAGGTAAGCACCAATATCGAC
>JAISHU010000116.1 GCA_031262385.1 Mediterranea sp. (in: CFB group bacteria) | reverse complement strand
AATAGTCGTAGTGTGTCAGACGGCGCATGCTTGCCTCGATGCCACCCAACACTACCGGTATGTCGGAATAGAGCTTTTTCAGAATCTGCGTGTAAACAATCGACGGGTATTCAGGTCGCATGTCCGGACGTGCATCAGGAGTATAAGCATCGTCGCTTCGCAGACGGCGGTTGGCAGTATATTTATTTACCATGGAATCCATACATCCGGCACTTACGCCGAAGAAGAGACGCGGGCGTCCCAGCTTTTTAAAGTCGCGCAGGTCGTCGCGCCAGTTGGGTTGCGGCACTATGGCTACGCGCAATCCTTCGGCTTCGAGGATGCGACCTATCACGGCAGCACCGAACGAAGGGTGGTCTACGTAGGCATCGCCGCTAAAGAGAATGACGTCGAGTTCGTCCCAGCCGCGCAGCTCCATCTCTTTTTTGGTAGTGGGCAGGAAGTCGGTAAGTTGAGGCATCTTGTTAAATGAGTCATAATGTAAATTCTACGGTCATAACATCCCCGTCGTAAATTTCGCGAAAACCGATGCTCTGCTCGGCAAGATACTCTTTGAGGTCTCTGAAAGCACTGTCATCGTTCATCACTATCTTTATCTGATCGCCCGGCTTACCGTTACAAATGGCTGTTATCGCCGGGATGAGCGGACTGTATTGCTTCCGCTCACGGGTATCAACGGTGGTCATGGCCTTATGTATTTTCTTCAAGAGTATCGTCGCCCGAAATCCAGCGAATATAGAGCCTGATAAGTTGCTGTAACCCGTAGGCTTTCATATTGTCGTGATAAATCACGTCGTGGCAGAGAGCGAGCAAATCTTTCACATCTCCTTCGTGCGATGCAACCAGCGAGCGAAGGTTCAGTTTCAGTTTCTCCAGTACATCTTCGTCCACCACTCCGTTACTGTCGATGAGGTGACGAAAGAGTCCGTACTTCTCAATGGTAATAAGCGTCTCCTCGGAAATATCCAGATGACGCGTTCCTTTGGAATTAGTTTGAATAGTGTACATAAGGCTTATCGTTTTTTGTTGTTACGGTTTCTTCTTGTAGTTGGTCAAGCCTGTTTGCAGGAACTGTACATACTTGTCCACATCTTCGTCGTAAGCATACGATTTGTTGAGCGGATTACCGTCGTTGTCTATCAGCACGTAGAAAGGTTGGGCATTTGCGCCGAACTTCACACGTTGCAAGTAGCTCCATTTATCGCCTACGGTGCGCAAGGTACGTTGCTTACCGTTTTCGGTAATCTTCACAGGGGCGGGAAGCGGCGTTTTATTATCCACGTAGAGTGTTATCAGTACGTAATCGTCGTTGATAAGTGTGCTCACACGGTCGTTTGTCCACACGGCGAGTTCCATTTTGCGGCAGTTTACGCAGCCGTAGCCGGTGAAGTCCAGCATCACAGGCTTACCCATGCGGCGGGCATACTCCATGCCGAGGTCGTAGTCGTCGAACCGGGCATGTACCTCTTTTTTATAGAGATTCAAGTCTTGCGTATGCATGGGCGGGGCAAAGGCGCTCACGGCTTTCAGCGGTGCTCCCCACAAGCCGGGCACCATGTAAACGGCAAAAGCCAGCGAGAAGAGTGCAAGGAAGAAGCGTGTCACACCCACCTTGTTATCGTCGTCGTCGTGCGGGAACTTTATCTTACCCAACAGATAGAAGCCCAGCAAACCGAATATCACAATCCACAGTGCAAGGAACGTTTCGCGGTCGAGAATGTGCCAGCCGTACGCCAAGTCCGCCACCGAAAGGAATTTCAAGGCAAAGGCAAGTTCGATGAAGCCCAGTGTAACCTTGACAACGTTCATCCAGCCGCCCGACTTAGGCATCTGTTTCAGCCACGAAGGGAAAAGGGCAAACAGCGTAAACGGCAGTGCCAAGGCAATGGCAAAGCCCAACATGCCGATAGTGGGAGCTATCACGCTTCCGGTAGTGGACACTTGCACCAGCAGGAAACCGATAATGGGACCTGTGCACGAAAAAGATACCAGCGACAACGTAAAAGCCATTAAGAAGATGCTCAACAGTCCGCCGGTCGATTCGGCTTTGCTATCCACCGCATTGCTCCACTTGGACGGCAGCGTCAACTCGAACGCGCCGAAGAAAGAAGCGGCAAAAACCACCAGCAGCAAACAGAACAATATGTTAAAGACGGCATTCGTGGAGAGTGCATTGAGCGCACTGGCACCAAATATCAGCGTAATGGCTACGCCCAGCGTAACATATATCACTACGATGGAGGCTCCGTAAGTCCAAGCATCGCGTATGCCTTTCTTTTTATCTTTCGAACGTTTCAGGAAGAAGCTCACCGTCATCGGAATGATAGGCCATACACACGGGGTGAAGAGTGCCAACAGTCCGCCCAAGAAGCCGGTGATGAAGATGTATAGCCACGACATATCTTCTTGCGAAGTGGTGTCGCCAAAGGCATGCAACTCGTTGATAACCGGTTTCCATAAGTCGGACGGCTCGGTGGTCGCCGGTGTTTCAACAGGCGACACGGCGTCGGGTAAAGTGGTTTGGGGGATGACAGCCACAGATTCGGCAGCCGTCGACGTGGTGGCGGCAGGAAGTGAAGAAGTGGCGGAGAGGTCGAAGGAAGGAGTCGAAGGCCGAGGTCG
>JAISHU010000047.1 GCA_031262385.1 Mediterranea sp. (in: CFB group bacteria) | reverse complement strand
AGCAGGTCGGGGAACTGATGTTCGAAGAAGTTCACCCATGCGGGACAGCACGAAGTGAGGATAGGCAAGCGTACCGATTTGTCACCTTCCAGATAGCGTGTCAAGCGGTTCAGTATCTCGGCACCCTCTTCCATAATGGTAAGGTCGGCGGCAAAGTCGGTATCAAACACATAGTCGAAACCCAGTTCGCGCAGGGCGTACACCATTTTGCCGGTTACCAGCGTTCCGGCAGGCAGTCCGAACTCTTCGCCCAAGGCAGCACGTACGGCGGGAGCCGTTTGCACGATAACCACCTTATCGGGGTTGTCGAGGTCGTCTATCAAGCGGTTGGTATGGTCGCGTTCGGTAAGTGCACCCACGGGGCATACGGCTACGCATTGTCCGCAGTAGGTACATTCGCTTTCGGTAAGTTTCTTGTCGAAGGCGGGAGCGATGCCGGTGTGGAACCCGCGGTCTACGGCACCCAGTGCGCCGACGGTTTGCACCTCGTTGCACACGGTTTCGCAGCGACGGCAGTAGATACATTTATCCATGCTACGCACAATGGACGATGATATTTCGCTTTTGCGCGGAGCATGCGCGCCACCGTTGTAGGGGGCTTGGCTGATGTTTACCCGTCGCGCCAGTGTTTGCAGTTCGCAGTTGTTGCACTTGGGGCAGGTAAGGCAGTCGTTGGGATGGTCCGAGAGGATAAGTTCCACCAACACTTTGCGGGCGTTCATTACGCGCAGCGTACTGGTGCGTACTTTCATACCTTCGGTACAGGCGGTGGCACAGGCGGGGGCGAGGTTACGTCGTCCTTCCACCTCTACGGAGCAGATGCGACACGAGGCAGGTTTGTTTTTCACGCAGGTGCCTTTCAGGTCGATGTGGCACAGGGTGGGTATGTCGATACCAATCTTACGTGCGGCTTCGAGGATAGTAGTTCCTTCGGGCACGGTGATATAATGGTGGTCTATCTGGAGGGTTACTTGTCTATTTTCCATAAGTTTAAGTTTTTAAGTTTTCAGTTTTTAAGTTTATGAGTTTGTGAATTTGCGAACTCAACAACTTAAAAACTCACAAACTAAGCAACGGTTATAGCATTAAACTTGCATCTTTCCACGCACACACCGCACTTTATACAAGCGTGAGGGTTGATGGTGTGAGGATGTTTCAATTCGCCGCTGATAGCATTGGCAGGACAGTTTTTGGCACACAGTCGGCAGCCTATGCAGAGTTTGGGGTCAACGTGATAAGTCATCATTGCCTTGCATTGGTGGGCACGGCATTTCTTGTCGCGTACATGCTCCAGATACTCGTCGTAGAAGTTGTTCAGTGTGGACAGCACCGGGTTGGGTGATGTTTGTCCCAGTCCGCAGAGTGCCGTATCTTTCACGACCTTACCCAGTGTGGAGAGTGCTTCGAGGTCTTGTTCGTCGGCACGTCCTTCGGTGATTTTGTCAAGCAGTTCCAGCAGACGTTTGTTACCGATGCGGCAGGGGGTACATTTGCCGCAGCTCTCTTCGACGGTGAAGTCCAAGTAGAAGCGTGCCACCGACACCATGCAGTCATCTTCGTCCATTACGATCATACCGCCCGAACCCATCATGGAGCCTTCGGCGAGCAGGTTGTCGAAGTCGATAGGGGTATCGAGGTGTTTCTCGGTGAGGCATCCGCCCGAAGGACCGCCCGTTTGTACTGCTTTAAACTTTTTGCCGCCTTTGATGCCGCCGCCTATTTCGTAGATTACCTCGCGCAGGGTAGTACCCATGGGCACCTCAATCAGTCCTACGTTGTTAATCTTACCGGCAAGAGCAAATACTTTGGTACCTTTGGATTTGGCTGTGCCGATAGAGGCAAACCATTCGGCACCTTTCCTTAATATAATAGGTATATTGGCGAGTGTCTCTACGTTGTTTACATTGGTGGGTTTACCCAGATAGCCGGCTTCGGCGGGGAAGGGCGGTTTCAGGGTAGGTTCACCGCGTTTGCCTTCCATGCTGTGGATGAGTGCTGTTTCTTCGCCGCACACAAACGCGCCTGCACCGTAGCGAATCTCGATATCGAAGTCGAAGTCGGTGTCGAAGATGCGTTTGCCCAGCAGACCGTAAGCACGTGCCTGTTCGATAGCAATCTTCAGTCGCTCAATGGCAAGCGGATATTCGGCACGGATGTACACCAATCCTTTGGTGGCACCAATAGAGAAGCCGCACAGAGCCATGGCTTCGATGATAGAGTGGGGGTCGCCTTCCATGATGCTGCGGTCCATAAACGCTCCGGGGTCACCTTCGTCGGCATTGCATACCACATACTTTTGGTCGGCTTGGTTTTTACTTGCCAGTTCCCACTTCAATCCGGTGGGGAATCCGCCGCCGCCACGTCCGCGCAGTCCCGAGCGTTTCACCACGTCAATCACAGTTTGGGGTGAACCGTTGGTGAGTGCTTCGGCAAGCGCCATGTAGCCGTCGGATGCAAAGTATTCTTCGATGTTTTCGGGATCGATGAGACCGCAGTTGCGCAAGGCAATGCGCATCTGTTTGCGATAGAAATCCATGTGCTTGGAGTCGCTCACCGTTTTGTCCGTTTTGGGATCTACATAGAGCAGACGTTCCAGTTTCCGTCCGTTCACAATGTGTTCTTCAATGATTTCATCGGCATCTGCGGGTTTTACTTGCGTATAAAAGGTATTGTCGGGGATAATCTTGACAATAGGTCCTTTTTCGCAGAAACCGAAGCAACCGGTGGTAATCACGTCCACTTTGTCGGCAATTTGATGTCTCTCGATGGCTTGGTTGAGCCGTTCGGTAATTAAGTGGCTTTCGGACGCTTTGCATCCGGTGCCTCCACAGATCAGAATTTGCATGTGTACAGTGCCTGTCTTAAGTCCGCAAGGTTGCTCCGAAGCATTTGCGTCACTTTGTTGGCGTAAAAGCAATGTACCCTGTGCTCTGTTCTTAATGGTTTTAAGATTTTGAATAGATGTTACTTTCATTTTGATACAGGTTTCATAGTGGGCGCAAAGGTATAAAAAGGTTTTTGATTACAAAAAGAAAGTTTTAGGGCTTTTTCATCATCCTATCTCAAAACAGAGGTAATCGTAGTGTACTACGGGTTTTCGCCCGTGTTTACCCAAAGCTTCGCGCGCTTGGGTAGAGTTACAGTTTGTTTTTCCCACGGCGATGGTGTCACCTTCGGGCGATAGAATCTTCACAATGTCGTCTTTTTCGAACTCTCCTTTGACGAGGGTGATGCCTACGGGGAGGATACTCACCGCTTTGTCCGAGCGTAGAATGTCGGCAGCTTCGGCGTTCAGCATCAGTTCGCCTTTGGCAAAGTCGCGACTGTGTGCAATCCATTTCTTTACTCCCGACAGGGGAGTGGTGGCGGGCACAAATCGGGTACAGGGTGTTTGTAAGGGTTGACGGATGAGGTCGGTGAGGATGTGCTGTCGTCGTCCGTTGGCAATAGTTACGCCGATGCCTTCGTCGGCTACTTTGCGCGCCACGGATGTTTTGGTAAGCATTCCTCCGCGTCCGAAGCTCGACTTGCCGGTTTGTATGTAGGCATCGAGCGAATCGCCGGGGTACACCTCTTTAATAAGGGTTGTTTCGGGTAGTTCGGGATTGCCGTTGTAGATGCCGTCGATGTTGCTGAGGATGATGAGTTGCTGTACATCCATCATGGTAGCAATCAATCCGGACAGTTCGTCGTTGTCGGTAAACATCAGTTCGCTTACTGCGACGGTGTCGTTTTCGTTGACAATGGGGATTACTTTACCTTCCAGCATCACATTCATGCAACTGCGTTGGTTCAGGTAGTGGCGTCGTGTGGCGAAGTTTTCTTTCATGGTGAGTACCTGACCCACTACGATGCGGTGTTCGCGGAATAGTTCGTAGTAGCGGTTGATAAGTTTCGCCTGTCCCACGGCGGAAAAGAGTTGTCGTCGCTCCACACTGTCGAGTTTACGGGGTGGGTTCACTTCGCTGCGTCCCGATGCCACGGCACCCGACGAGATGAGTATAATCTGTATGCCGTCGCGGTGAAGTTCCGCCATTTGGTCTACCAATGCCGACATTTGCGTGACATCGAGTGTGCCGTCGGCGCGGGTCAATACATTGCTGCCCACCTTAATGGCGATGCGCGAGTAGGGGTGTTGGTTCATGTGTATTTCTATTAATTGGTTCGCGGCAAAGATAGATATACTTTTGCTGACTCACAAAGATTGTTTACACTGTATTTCTCTATTTACTACTAAACATAATCGCGATATGACTTAAAAAAGACTTAGAGTTAGTTAAGTTCTTATTTAGCTTGGTTTCAGGGCTTTCCCGGAGTTTGTTGTTGTGTTCGTTTAAAGTGCAGTTAGCCTTATTTTTTAATTCATTGTTTTCTAAAAAGTAATGAATTGTTTTCCGGCCGACAATTCATTACTTTTCTGTCGATGATTCATTGTTTTTTCGGTGATAGTTAGAGGTTTTAAAAGTTAGTACTGTTTTTCTTTCACACGATAAAGACAGATATAACCCCGACATAAAGCTAAGTAAGAAGTTTTATGTCGGGG
>JAISHU010000032.1 GCA_031262385.1 Mediterranea sp. (in: CFB group bacteria) | reverse complement strand
AAGAAGTTGTTTTGATTTTATTGAAATATATTCCAATAAAATCAAAACAACTTCTATATACCGATATCGATAAAACCCGTAATTTTGCCGCAACGAACCAGATGAGCCAAAGTAAAGATGAAGATTTTTCCGACTGCAAGCATCAAAGAACTGGATGCTTACACCATAGAGAACGAGCCTATTGCGTCGATTGAATTAATGGAACGGGCGGCACAAGCATTGAAAGCCGCCTTCTTGAAGCATTACGATGCGGAAGTCCCGATAGTGGTGTTTGCCGGTCCGGGCAATAACGGCGGCGATGCGCTGGCATTGGCACGACTGCTTGCCGAAGACGGATTCTCACTGACGGTTTACCTCTTTAACCCCTCGAACAGGCTATCGCCCGACTGCGAACAAAACAAGGAACGCCTCTTGGCAGAGGCGGGCGGCGTGGAGTTTTACGAAATCACTTCGCAATTTTCTCCCCCCACCCTGACCGACAAGCATGTCGTTATAGACGGGCTGTTTGGCAGTGGCCTCAACAAACCGCTGAGCGGAGGATTTGCGGCGGTGGTGAAGTTCATTAATGCCTCGCCTGCACGTGTGGTGGCTATTGATGTGCCGTCGGGACTGATGGGCGAGGAAAACAGCTATAACATACGCTCCCACATTGTGCGCGCCCACCTGACGCTGAGCTTACAACTACCCAAGCTGGCTTTTCTGTTTGCCGAGAACCAAGAATTTGTGGGACAATGGACGTTGCTCGACATCGGATTGAGTCAAGCAGGTATTGATGCCCTACGCACCGACTATACCCTGTCGGACGAAGAATGGGTAAAATCATTGGTGAAACCCCGCCCCAAGTTTGCCCACAAAGGCAACTTCGGCCATGCCTTACTGGTGGCGGGCAGTGAGGGAATGGCAGGCGCCTCCGTACTTGCCGCCCGTGCCACGTTGCGTTCGGGTGTGGGTTTACTGACGCTCCACGTGCCCCGCTGCAATCATCAGATAGTACAAACCACAGTCCCCGAAGCAATGGCAGAGCTTGACGATTCGATGCACTGCCTTTCGCAAGTACCCGATGCCGACAGTTATTCCGCCGTAGGTATAGGTCCCGGCTTGGGAAAAGCTGCCGAAACCGAAGCCGCCCTGCTTAGGATGATTGAAACCGCCCATACCCCGCTGGTAATAGATGCCGATGCCCTAAACATACTGAGCGAGCACAAAAACCATCTCTTCCGTCTACCCAAAGGAAGCATTCTCACTCCGCATCCCATAGAGCTGGAACGACTTACGGGACGGTGCAGCGATTCGTATCAACGGTTGGTGAAAGCACGCACTCTTGCCGAGAAAGCCGGCGTCCATGTGGTACTGAAAGGTGCCTACACCTGCATCATAACCCCACAGGGAACCTGCCATTTCAATCCTACCGGAAATCCGGGTATGGCGACAGGAGGCAGCGGTGATGTGCTTACCGGCGTCATCTTGGCTTTGTCGGCACAGGGTTATTCGGCACACGACGCGGCGATTCTGGGCGTATATGTGCACGGACTGGCAGGCGACATGGCTGCCGCAAGTAACGGAGAAACCGGTATGACGGCAGGTGACATTGCCGACTATTTACCGAAGGCGTGGCTGAAAGTAGCCGGAAAGTAGCAAAGAACGTAGGTCTATATATACAAGGAAAGAACCCTCTCTTTTTACCGCCGGCCCCATATAGGCGGCAAAAGAGAAGGTTCCTCGCTTCACTGAATGATTGGTACAGATATCACCCAATAGAAACTCTCTCTCTTCTCATCTCTGTTTTGCTACTATTATGAACTTTGTCGTGTTGAACTATGTATGTTCTCTCTCTATTCATTGGAGTCGTGTATCACTTATTATCTCATATCTAATCGATCAAAAAACAATCCTTACCACAATCTTTTTTCCTTTTAGTTCGTAACATTGTTCTCTCTTTTTCTGCGACAAAGGTATAGCCGCAACGAGGCGATTCCTAACCTCTTTGTTCAAATATTTGTTTTTCAAAAAAAATGCAGAAAGTTTTTTTTCCTACCAAAAAGTAAAAATGGCTTTACACGTTCCGACAAAACGTATATTTACGCCAAAACGTACAAAATTACGTTTTAGCGGTAAAAAAGATACGAACGGTGGAAAACGTATCTATCTTTGTACCCGTAAACATTTTCACGAAACACCAACAAACACTTCAAAACGAATTATGATTATTCCCAGTACCTATCTTAGCAATGTAATTCTTGTAGTACCTATTACATCTGCCGTATTAAGCAGCCTTGTAACCTTCCTTTCACTACGAGACAGCCAGAGCAACGGCGAAAAAAAGCAACGATGGAGTGCAATCGCTTTCTTCATTACAAACCTTTTCGGCTGTATTTTTTTGTATTTGTACGAATTCTACCCCGAAATCTTCGCTTATGTAAGTTCGCTAAGCATTTTGGCGTTTGTGCTTTTCTTTGTATCCATCTACCGCACCCTGTTTTTTCTCACCGCCTTGGACGAAAACGAACGGTTTACTCCGCTTCATTACGTAGCTCCGTTGGCTTTCACGGCGATGTTTGGTCTCTTCCAGCTGGTTATACCCTACCATTTGCAGGTAAAGTATGTGCTCGATGCCGAGGCTTTTGCACTGCCTCCCAACGAGATATACGGCATCATCTTTGAATTCCGTCACTATTTCGAGAGCCTCTTTGCAGTAGTCTATGTGTATCTGTCGCTCACCAGAGTCTACGCATATTATAAAAAGATAAGCAATGCGTCGGGTAAGGCAGAAAAAAACTCCATACGCTGGATGGTATTCCTGATATTCTTCTGCCTTATAACCTCCTTTGCTACAGTGGTGGCACTGTATGTTCCGCGCCAACATTTCGGTACCTCGCCATGGGCTATCCTTTCGACGGTTTTCATCGTGTGGCTACATTTAGACCTGACTTACCACCTTATTATACATAAATACCAGCTCAACGTATTGCCTGTTACCGCCCCCGAAAACGACCGTAACCGCCACCGCGGTCGCATTACCCGCCATCAACTGGAACGTTTTTATAAAAAAGAGAAACCCTATCTCAGTCCCGACTTTCGCATGACACACCTTGTAAAAGCCCTTGATGTGAACCGTACCGCCATATCGAACTTTATCAACCGCACGTACGGCATGAGCTTCAGCCGCTACACCAATCACTGGAGACTGAAGGAGATGGAACGACTGAAAACCATGTTTGGTAACGACGGAAAACGAACGGAACAATTGGTGCAGCAGGCAGGCTTCTCGGACGTGAAGCAGTACCTGCGTGCCAAAGCACTGGAAGAAGCGGACAGACCCGGTCCCGCTATTGATGCCGACGAAAATGATACCCTCACGTAAACCCTGAACACCACACAAACAAGAATGACTACCGAATTTATAGCTGCCCTGTTTTATAGCATCATTGCCACTTCGCTACTGTTTAGCGGAATGATATGCTTGCGCCATTACCTATCGGCAGATAAGAAGGGACCTTACCGGCACATACTTTACAGTGCCTTCTTCTCCTTTAGTGCCATCTGTTGCTGGATAGAAGTGCTGTTCATTATGATGAATTTACGAATAGCCGTCTATCTTGCCATGCCCACTATGCTGATAAGTTTGTGGGCAGTGGTGCTGAACTACCATTTTATCTACCTCATTACAGGGCTGGGCGAACGTTTGCACTTTTCGCCCGTTCACTACCTGATACCCATAGCAATTACACTCGGACTTACGCTGTGGGGAATCCCGTATTCGGTAACCGAGAAAGAGCAGATGTTGTTCTCTACCGACATATTTACCAATCAAACGTCGCTGTTTGCCGTCGTTTACTCTGCTTTTCTGTTTGGTTTTTGCATATACAATATCATTTATACCATACCTGCTTACCGACGTATTCACCGCTATCAAAAAGGTATCGACGATTATTCGTCCAACAACGAACGCACTTCGTTGACATGGGTCTATTTCTGTTGGGTGCAGATGGTATTGTCCATCGGCATTCCTGCGCTTTCGGTATTGTCGGTCAACTTCAATATCCCTACTTGGATGCACATCTTCTTGCTGTGGATTCCTGTTACACAGGTATTTTTGCTCTACAATATCACCAAAGGCAATTACATTCTTGCACTTCCCACACCCGCCGGCGAAGAACAGATGAGAAATGTGTTGACCCGCTATCGGTTTGAACGCTATATGGAAGAGAAAAAACCCTATGTCAATCCCGACCTCTGCATCACCGATATGCTTGCCGAACTTTGTACCAACCGCACCTACCTGTCCAACTTTATCAACCGCGAATATGGAGTGAACTTCAAGACGCTGATAAACGATTACCGCCTCAAAGAACTCGACCGTCTGCGCCTTAGCTCGCTCAAACAGCCTCAACGCACCAAGGAGTTGCTCAAGGCGGCAGGCTTCAGCAGCTACCGCAACTATGTGCTTGCCAACGAACGCAAGTATAAACAGCACCGATTGTCACCTTTATAACCCTACAACCATGATAAGCCCCGAAATATATCTGCATCATGCCCTTATACTGGCACCTGCTACCGCAGCTCTGCTGTGCGGCGGCATCGTATTGATATCGTTGCGCGACAGCCGGACACGTCGCGAGCATCAGATTAAGTTCTTTGCTATGCTCTATCTGCTTTTCAACGCCTTTACTTATGCCGGTCTGTTTGTAGAGCAGTTCCTCCCCGCGCTTTACCAAGCCATCAACCCGCTCTTTTTTCTGACGTTTATCTTGTTCAACGTCTATTATTACCGTTGCGTTTGCTTGCTCACACAGATCACCCGCAACGAGCACTTTAGAGGGATTCACTATGTACTGCCGCTGATACTCACGGTACTGATGTATGTGTTGCGCATGGCTCTTCCGGCAGAACAATACCAATATGTCTATCTTAGTCGCCATCCGGTAGACTTGTTGTTTTCGGTAGCCTACACCGCCGCCGGCATAAAGCGCATCTACACCTATTTTCACGGCAAAAGTCTGATGGCGACACTTGCCCTGCACAACTCTACCCGTTGGGCACAGGTGCTGGTAACTTGCTCACTACTTATCCTCTCTTCGGCGTTTATCAATGTCTTAGCTGTCGAGGGCGGTTTCCGAATTACGGTATGGACACTGTTTTCGTTTTTCTCGTCGTATTTCCTCTCTATAGAGATCGCCTATCACCTGCTGTCGCACAGCTTCGAACTCTATCTTGTACCCGCGCCTTCCGCTTCGCAGCGCCAATACAAAGGTTTGCTTACCACCGAAACATTGGAAAACTACTTTAAACGGAAAAAGCCTTACCTCAATCCCAACTTCCGCATGAGCGACCTTGCAGACGATCTCGACGTAAGTCGCACGGCAATCTCGGCTTTTATCAACAATGAGTACGGCATACACTTCAACCGTTTGGTAAACCGCTGGAGACTCGCCGAAGTAGAACGACTCGCCGACAAAGACATACCTCTGAAACACAGGGTGATTGCATCCGGTTTTACCGACCTGAAGCATTACAACCGTGCCAAAGCACAAGAAGCTTCCAAGAATGTCGTACCCACCTTAAAATCCTCTAATATAGTATGATGAATCAAGAACTCATTGTGGCGCTGACTTACACATTTTGTCTCATCGCCGTTCTAACCTATTCTTTTTTGGAGGGGTTACACTATTATTCACTGGGACGGAATAAGCCCCGGCGACACATCTTATTGCTTATGCTGGGATATGCGACACTTGCCTTGACGTATGGCTGTGCCATGATGCGTATGCTCAGCATCGCATGGACGGTGCACCTCTATTTGTTCTATCTGCTCTCGCTGCTGTTCTCCGTAGTGTTGTTCTACCACTTTCTGTGGCTCATCACCCGCAGCGAAAGCACGGAACGCTTTACGTGGATGCACTACATCATTCCCGTTGTGCTTACTTTGGTCGTGGGAGTGTGGGTCACACACCAGATGTCGTTTCAGGAGCGCTTCCGCATCACGGCTACGGTCGATGTCCTGACACCCGAAACCCCTTTGATAGAGGTGGTGTACATGTTGTTCCCACTGCTTTTCACGGTGTACATCATTATATATACGGTATTCTCCGTTATGCGGGCGATGCGCTATCGCAAAATGGTGGTAGACTATTCGTCCAACGAAGAGCGCACCTCCATGCACTGGCTCTATTACTACATTGTACTGATAGCCATCTGGAGCGGTGCACCGTTTGTATTGCTCTCTTACTTTTGGGCTGTATCGCAACACTTATATCTGCTGATGATTTTTCTGCCCCTGTGCGAAATTATTCTGGTGTACAACGCCATAAGGGGTAACTATGTACTGGTCGAAGAAACCGTGCCCTTGCCCAAAGGACTAAAGCTTAGCAAGCAACGCGAGAAACCCATCGACCGCAAACGTTTTGAACGCTACATGCAGGAGAAGAAGCCTTACCTCAACCCCGACCTCTGCATCACCGACATTGTGCCCGACCTCTACACCAACCGCACCTATCTCTCCACGTTTATCAACAAAGAGTACGGTATGAACTTCCGCACGCTGATAAACAACTACCGCCTGCAAGAACTCGAACGCATCCGACAACTGCCCGAGTACAAACGCTTCAGCAACATGGACCTCATTATGGAGGTGGGCTTTGGCAGTTACCGTAGCTATCTCAATGCCGAGCGACACTATCATACGATGATGCAATTGCCGTTCGGTACATAGAAGGCGGGAGTGAGTGTGGGGTTTTAACGAATTTCCCTGATAACGCACGATTATCAGAGATTGTTTTGCTTATCTTTGCACGCAAATAGCTCACACCCTGTATGAAAGAATTCTTCCAACTTCTGCGGCGTTTTGTGCCGCCCTACAAGCGATACCTTATTGCGGCACTGATACTCAACCTATTGTCGGCGATTCTGAATGTATTCTCGTTTACCACTATCATACCCATACTCAACATCCTTTTTAGAACGACGGACGCACAAGTTTATCAACTGATGCCTTGGAACAGCCCGGGAGTAGGAGTGCTGGAATTGGTGGAAAACAATGCTAACTACTACATTTCGCAGGTGGTAACCACACAGGGAGCAGCCACTACCTTGCTGTTGCTCGGTCTGTTCTTGGTGGTAATGACGTTCCTGAAAACCGCTTCCTACTTTGCTTCGTCGGCGGTGATGATACCGCTGCGCACAGGTGTGGTGCGCGACATTCGCAACCAAGTGTACCGTAAACTGCTGTTTCTGCCGCTTGCCTTCTTCTCGGAAGAACGCAAAGGCGACATCATTGCCCGCATGAGCGGCGACGTCAACGAAGTGGAAACCTCGGTTACCAGTTCGCTGGACATCCTGATAAAAAACCCTATTCTTATTCTCGTTTATTTCTCCACTCTCATTTTTATCAGTTGGCAACTCACCCTGTTCACCCTGCTGGTGCTTCCGGGCTTAGGATGGGTAATGGGGTTTGTAGGCAAGAAACTAAAACGCCAATCGCTCGAAGCCCAAGCCCGGTGGAGCGACACCATGGCGCAACTCGAAGAGACACTGGGAGGCTTGCGCATCATCAAAGCGTTTATTGCCGAGCAGAAGATGCGACTACGCTTCAACAAGTGCAGCAACGATTATCGCAGTGCCATTAACCGTGTGGCGACGCGCCAATCGCTGGCACATCCCATGAGCGAGTTTTTGGGCACGTGCATCATCGTCATCGTGCTATGGTTTGGCGGCACGCTGGTGCTGGGCAACCACGGAGGCATCACAGCCTCGTCGTTTATCTACTATCTGGTGATACTCTACAGCGTCATCAATCCACTGAAAGAGTTCTCGAAAGCCGGCTACAACATTCCGCGCGGTCTGGCGTCTATGGAGCGTATCGACAAGATACTGCTCGCTGAGAACCCCATTAAAGAGCCGTTGCATCCGCAACCGCTGCACAGTCTGCAACACACTATTGAGTTCAGAGATGTTTCGTTCGGTTACGACGACTCGCGCGAGGTGCTAAAGCACATCAACCTCACCGTGCACAAAGGACAAACCATTGCATTGGTAGGACAGTCCGGTTCGGGCAAGTCTACGCTGGTCGACCTGCTTCCACGCTACCACGACATCCGGTCGGGAGCCATACAGATAGACGGCATCAACATCAAAGAGGTAAAGATTGCCGACTTGCGCGGCTTGATAGGTAACGTCAACCAAGAGGCGATTTTGTTTAACGATACCTTCTTCAACAACATCGCCTTCGGCGTAGAGAATGCCACCATGGAACAGGTGGTGGAGGCAGCTAAAATAGCCAATGCACACGACTTCATCATGGAAACCGAACACGGCTACGACACCAATGTAGGCGACCGCGGCGGAAAGCTCTCGGGCGGACAGCGTCAACGCATCAGCATAGCGCGCGCCATTTTGAAGAATCCCCCTATCTTGATTCTCGACGAAGCCACCTCGGCATTAGACACCGAATCGGAACGACTGGTGCAGGAAGCATTGGAACGACTGATGAAGACACGCACCACCATTGCCATTGCCCACCGCTTATCGACCATTCGTAATGCCGATGAGATTTATGTGCTCTACGAAGGAGAAATCGTAGAACGCGGCAAACACGAAGAGTTGCTGCAAAAGAACGGGTATTACAAACGACTGAATGATATGCAGTCGCTGGGGTAGCTCCATAAAAAAGTTCTCTTTTTATTTGGAAAACAAGATATTCTACATTTATATTTGCAAAGAGTTTTTACGGTAAGTGTATCGTAAAGACTATATATTTTTAGAAC
>JAISHU010000149.1 GCA_031262385.1 Mediterranea sp. (in: CFB group bacteria) | reverse complement strand
GGCGGCTCCCTACTTTCTGCAATTTATGAACGATGCGCTCGAAGCTTATAAAGACGAACCGCGGGTGGGGCATATTCAGGCTTGCGACTTTACGCAAGACCCGCTGCTTCCCTATACCTTTCTTATAAAGTGGACCGGTAGCTGGGGGTGGGCTACGTGGAACCGAGCATGGAAGCTCTTTAATCCCGACGGTAGCGACTTGTTGCGACAGTTGCAAGAACGCAACCTCTCTTATGCTTTCGATTTTAACGGCACCTATCGCTACACGCGCATGCTACGGCGACAAGTGGAAGGCAAAAACAATTCGTGGGCTATCCGCTGGAATGCCTCGCTGTTTCTTGCCGATGTGCTGTCGCTCAACGTAGGCCGTTCCTTGATTCGGAACACGGGATTCGACGGCAGCGGCACCAACTGCGGCGGTGGCGGATTGTACGATTCCACACTGTGGATAGAGCCGCTTCCTGTTGAAAAGATAGCGGTGATTGAAGAAAATAAAGCTGCCCGCAACGCTTACGCCCGCTACTATCACCGCAACTACTCTTTTTGGGCGAAAGCCGTACGGCGCATCAAGCGAACGCTGCGGGGGGATTTCGGTGCTTAGCGCAACCGTGTGTTTATAAACGAAAACTCTTCCATTTTGTCCGAGTAGGCAAACAGTCGGAATCCGTTCTTTTTTAATAGCTTTATCATGTGCGTGGTACGCTTGTTTCCGCGGGGGAACATACGGTGATGAAACTCTACCAACAGTTGCCCGATGGTTACGCCGGACGCCAAAAGGTCGGGAATAACATCGTATTCGGCTCCTTCTATATCCATTTTCAGAATATCTATGTGGGTGTGGCGCAACTCTGCTGCGATGTCGGCAAACTTTTTTACGGGCACTTCTATGCTGTTTGCGGAGTCGACGTTGCTTTGCGGGATGAGGCTTCCGCTTATAAACGCTGCATTTTGGGGCAGGTAAAAAGTGGTGGTGGTGGTTTCCGTGCCGAGGGCGTAGGGCATAAAACAAAAGTGTTCGCCCGGGGCATGTTGCTTTAACCACTGAATGGATTTGGGGGTGGGGTCGAAGGCATAGACACGGCATCCCCATTGGCGCATGCACTCCATATCGAAAGAGATGTCTTCGCCTATCCCGAAAGAATAGATAACCGATGTCTCGGTCAGTCCGTCGGGGCAGATGTAGAAGCCGCCGTATTGATTGCCGGCCCAGCGAACCGGTACGCATTCTTTGTACAGATAAGGAAAGGGTGATTTTCCTCTTAGCCAGCCGTAAAGGTTGCGAAGGTGTGTTCTCATGAGGTCAATGTTTTACTCTGTTTCACCGCCCTTATCAATGCTTTCCTTACATAGGGAGGTTGGTGGTCGTAGGTAAATACCAGCACTCCCTCGGTAGGCGTAATGCTGAAGCCTTTGTCGGCAAGCAGCGACGAGAAGGTGGCGTAATCGTCGGGCTTGTGATAGGTACACAGGGCAATCTTTGCCGGTTGGTTGCCCGTCAGCAGTCGGTTTATTCCTTTCAGTACACGACTTTCGTCTCCTTCGACATCTATTTTAATAAAAGGTGTGATGCCGGGGTAGTCGCGCAAAAAGCAATCCATGCTGACGGACTGTTCGTCGTCGACGTCCGATACCCATTTAGGAACAATGGTGACCTTTTCTTTCCAAGGGGCAAAAGTAGCACGGAGTGCCTCTACCCACTCGGGTTCGCCTTCGAAGAGTACGATGTGTGCCGCCGTTTCGACTGCCGACAGGGAAAAGTTTCCTTCGGCACAGCCGATGTCAAACAGCGTGTCGCCTTTGTCGACGTAGAAAGCACTGTCGGTGTAGCGGTGGGGCGAAAGGGTATCTTGCTCCATTAAGAGTTGCCGGTATTGTGTGCGCACATGCTCATCGGTGTGCGAACGCTTAAAGAATAACTTTTTGCCTTCGTGCATCACATACGGAAGTCCGGTTTCGGTGTCTCTGTAAACGTCAATCTCTTGGTGGATGTATTTTTCAATGAAAGGATAGGGGATAGAGTGAAGGGGGTGTTCCCGAAGATACTCAATGGCTTCCCGCGCACGCGCTTCTTGTGGCGGATGTTTGGTATAAAAGCGGACGATTTGGCGCTTTGTCCGGCGGGTAAACCATTCGATGAGACAGGTTTGGTGTGTGTGTTTGTACCACGTCCATGCTGTTTTACGCAACAGCGTATCAAGTGTAGTGTTTGTCATGAGGCCTAAGTGTTAGTTCGAGTAGATGATTATAGATGTCACTGCCATTGCTCCAGTACCTCTTGCAGGCGGCCGTTGTCGCGTAGCAGCTTTTCCACAAACTCGCGAAAGGCTCCGTTGCCGCCGTGTGCCGTGGTGACAAACGTCACCTCGCGTTTCACATAGTCGGGTGTGTTGGCGGGCGAAGCGCTGAAGCCCACCGCCCGCAGCAGCTTCAGGTCGTTGAGGTCGTCGCCGATAGCGGCGGTCTCTTCCAAGGTGATGCCCAGTGTGGCACATAGCTCTTGTGCTTTGGCGAGCTTGTCTTTCACACCGATGTAACAATGTTCTATCTGTAGCTTCTCGGCACGACGTTGTACCACAGGCGAGTGTTCGCCCGTCATAATGGCTACGTGGATACCCAGTTGGCGCAGGAATATCACCCCCCAACCGTCCTTCACACAAAAGCGTTTCATAACGTCGCCGTCGGCAGTGTAATACATGCCTCCGTCGGTCCATACTCCGTCAATATCGGTAATCACTAATTTCGGTAACATATCCTAAGAATAAATAAACTGCGACAAAGATAGAGAAGTTTATTGGGCTTTTGTCTACTTTTGTCGCGTAAATCGTTGAATAAAGGATAAATGGGAAAGCTGTATATAGTACCTACCCCTGTAGGAAATTTGGAAGATATGACGTTGCGAGCCATTCGCATTCTTAAAGAAGCAGACTTGGTGCTGGCAGAAGATACCCGCACGTCGGGCGTGTTGCTGAAACATTTCGAGATTAAGAACGCCATGCAGTCGCACCACAAGTTTAATGAACATAAGACCACCGAAAGTGTTGTTAATAGAATAAAAGGTGGTGAAACGGTGGCACTTATCTCCGATGCCGGCACTCCGGGTATCTCCGACCCGGGTTTTCTGCTGGTGCGCGAGTGTGTACGCAACGGCATCACGGTGGAGTGTCTTCCCGGCGCAACCGCTTTCGTTCCGGCACTCGTCAATTCGGGCTTGCCGTGCGATAAGTTTTGCTTCGAAGGTTTTCTGCCGCAAAAGAAAGGACGGCAGACACGCCTGAAAGTGTTGGCTACGGAACAGCGAACCATGGTGTTCTACGAATCGCCCCACCGTGTGGTGAAGACGCTCACGCAATTGGGCGAATATCTGGGTGCCGAACGACAAGCATCCGTATCGCGCGAAATATCGAAGGTGCACGAGGAGACAGTGCGAGGTACCTTGACCGAGTTGGTTGCACATTTCACCGTCAACGAACCGCGCGGCGAAATAGTGATGGTAGTAGAAGGATTTGAAGAATGATGATATAGATTATTAATCTAAAAAACAGACACGTATGAAAAAGTTAGTATTTTTGGTAGTGTGCGCAGCCGTATTGGCTTCGTGCGACAGCTTTACGGGAAAGAGCAAGCAATTGCAAGCCCAAAACGACTCTCTTTCGACAGAACTCGCTCAGCGTAATGCCGAACTGGACGAAATGATGGGTACTTTCAACGAGATTTCCGAAGGATTTCGTCAGATTAACGCTGCCGAAAACCGGGTAGACTTACAACGAAATGCAGTGGGTGAAGGCTCGGTGTCGGCTAAGAAACAGATCACGGAAGATATCGAGTTTATCCGCCAACAAATGGAACAAAACAAAGAGCAGATTGCCAAACTCGAAAGCCAACTGAAGAACAGTCGCTACAATTCGACGCAACTGAAGAAAGCGATTGAAGGACTCAACCAAGAGTTGGCGGAGAAGGCACAACGCATCGAAGAACTGCAAGCCGAACTTGCCTCCAAGAATATCCGCATTCAAGAACTGGATGCTACCGTGGCAGGATTGGCAGCCGACAAGGAGACGCTGACCGCCGAGAATGAATCGAAGGCAAAAACCGTAGCCGAACAAGATCAGGCTCTCAACGCTGCTTGGTTTGTTTTCGGTACGCGCAAGGAACTCAAGGAGCAAAACATCCTTACCGACACAGGACTGTTTAAAAAGGGCAAAGTGCTGCAAGCCGAAGATGTGAACTTGGACTACTTTACCCGCATCGACATCCGCACCACTAAGGAGATAAAACTTTTCTCCAAGAGTGCCGAACTGCTTACCACGCATCCCGCCGGTTCTTACACGCTCGAAAAAGACGAAAGCGGACAGCTTACGCTCAAGATTAAAGAACCTGCCGAGTTCTGGAGCGTATCGCGCTATCTGGTTATCCAAGTGAAATAATTTGATTACAGTTGCGAGCTGCGAGGGGCACGACGCTCTTTCGCAGCTCGCGTTTTTTATCCTCGTCCATGTACAAAAATCTCTTCTTCGACCTCGATGATACGCTGTGGGCTTTCTCTGCTAATTCGCGCGCTACCTTCGAGGCGATGTATCACCGTTTTCATTACGAACGTTTTTTCCGCTCCTTCGCTCATTTCTACGAACTCTACGAATACCGCAATGTGCAATTGTGGGAGGCTTACGGTGCGGGCGACATCACCAAAGAAGAGTTGAACCGGCAGCGTTTTCTCTATCCGCTGCAAGCCGTGGGAGCCGAAGATACCGCATTGGCAGAAACCTTTGCCGAACATTTCTTTGCCGAAGTGCCCATGCAAAGCGGGCTGATGCCTCATGCCCGCGAAGTGCTGGAATACTTAGCACCCCGCTACAACCTCTATATCTTGTCGAACGGCTTTCAGGAACTGCAACGCCGCAAAATGGAGTCGGCGGACATCTATCGCTATTTTAAGAAGATGGTTCTTTCCGACGATATCGGTGTGTTGAAACCTCGCCCCGAAATATTTCACTTTGCACTCTCTGCCACGCAGTCGCAACTCAAAGATTCGCTGATGATAGGCGACAATTGGGTAAACGACGTTGAAGGCGCACACGGAGTAGGGATGCATCAGGCGTTCTATGCACCCGAGGGAGTAAGCGAGCCGCTTCCTTTCGCACCCACCTATCTTATTACGGATTTACGGGAGCTGACGAAGCTGTTGGCAAAGTAGAGACCGATTTCTTCTAATCGCTGGGGTAGCTCCATAAAAAAGTTCTCTTTTTATTTGGAAAACAAGATATTCTACATTTATATTTGCAAAGAGTTTTTACGGTAAGTGTATCGTAAAGACTATATATTTTTAGAAC
>JAISHU010000003.1 GCA_031262385.1 Mediterranea sp. (in: CFB group bacteria) | reverse complement strand
ATGCAGTAGAACACAAAGATGATGCCTATGGTGAGCCACGTAAAGAGTTGCAGGGGAGTGAGGCGGAAGTTGAAGCGGAATCTTTTCCAACGTACATAGAACAGCGACAGCAACAGCACTACCGTCCACGGAATCCAGCCCCAGATAATGGTGAGGAAGTTATACCAAATGGGGTTTTCGTGCGAGGCGTACGACATGGTGCTCGTAAAGCGACCGGTGTTTTCTTCCAGCATCAGGTCGACAAACGGCTGTCCTCCTTGTTTGTATGCCGCCAGAAACCACAGCGCCAACGGAACCAGCGACAGCAGTCCGATGCCTGCAAGCGACCCCAGTGTCTTCCAGAAGTTGCGGCGGCGCATCAGTTGATACACCCCGATAACCAAACAGGGGAAGATGCTTCCCACAGGTCCTTTGGTAAGCGATGCCGCAGCCATGAGCAGAATGGCGAGCCAAGGCATACGCCTGCTTCCCTCTTCGTCCCAGCGAAACAGCAGTATGAGCGAAATCACTATCAACGACACTTGTAGCATGTCTAGCCGACAAGCGACTGCGGCACGGTGTACCTCGAACGATGTGAGCAACAGCAACGCGGTGAGAAAGGCGGTCTTTACATCTTTGCGCTTGGCAAAGAAGAGGTAAACCACCCACAGCATGGCGAGAAACGAAACTGCCGACGGCAGGCGCGAAGAAAACTCGGAAACGCCGCCCAAGAGTTGTGAAAAGAGGGCTATGCACCAATAAAGAAACGGAGGTTTATAGGCTATGTCGGTACCATAGTTGAGCGGAAGTATCCAGTTGCCGCTTTCGAGCATGGTGTAGGCTACAATCGCCTCGCGCGGTTCTCCTTTACTGTAGAACAGCGTTTCGCCCAAGAAAGGGATGATAACGAGTGTACTGAGTATCGCCAGTAGCCAAAAAACTTTCTTTTTATCGTTCATAAAGATGCTTGTTGTGTAGTTGATACGAATTTTAATGGGAGCAAAGGTAAGTCTATTCTCTTACAATGCCTAACTTTGCGACATCAAACAAAACACAATGATACACTCTAATTCTTTGCGTCAGTTTTTCCGTTTTGTGGTGGTGGGCATCCTTGCTACCGCCTTGCACTATGGCGTGTACTACCTGTTACAGCACTTTATCAATGTCAATGTTGCCTATACGCTGGGCTATGCCGTCAGCTTTGTGGCAAACTTCTACTTGACGGCATATTTTACCTTCGGTCGCCGTCCGTCGTGGCTGAAAGCCTTTGGCTTTGGCGGTGCACATCTGGTGAACTACCTGCTTCACATGGGTTTGCTCAATCTCTTCTTGTGGTTGGGACTAAGCAACGGAGTGGCGCCGCTGCCGGTATTTGCCATTGCCATACCGGTGAACTTCTTGCTGGTGCGCTTTGTATTTACCCGACGCTGACATCAAATGAACCCCTAAAATATATGTTGAATGAGAAAACTGTCTAAAACTCCTAAAGCTACGCTGGTTATTGCCGCTCTTGTGGGCTTCGCTTCGCTTCCCGCAGTAGCAAGTGCGAAGAATGTAAACCGTGCTGTGCACGACATTGTGGCGGTGTGCGACAATGCGTATGTTTCCAAACGCCCCGACAAAAGCAACCGCCTGTTTCGCTCCGAAGCGGTGGAACGGAAGATTGCCGAAGTTAAGCAGATGCTGAAGAATCCCTACCTTGCATGGATGTTCGAGAACTGTTATCCCAACACGCTCGATACTACCGTACACTATCGTAAGCTCGACGGCGAAGACGATACCTTTGTTTATACCGGTGACATTCATGCCATGTGGTTGCGCGACTCGGCTGCTCAGGTATGGCCGTATGTGCAGTTGGCTAACCAAGACCCTGCACTGAAAAACATGTTGCGCGGCGTAGTGCTCCGCCACTGGAAATGCATCAACATAGACCCTTATGCCAATGCCTTTAACGACGGACCAACGGGCAGCGAATGGATGAGCGACCGCACCGCCATGAAACCCGAACTGCACGAACGCAAGTACGAAATCGATTCGCTGTGCTATCCGTTGCGACTGGCGTATCACTACTGGAAGGTTACGGGCGATGCTTCTATCTTCGGGAACGACTGGCTGCAAGCTATCCGCAACATCCTTACCACCTTCGAACAGCAGCAGCGCAAGACAAGCTTGGGACCCTATCGGTTTCAGCGTAATACCGAGCGCGCTACCGACACCATGATAAACGACGGTTACGGCGCCCCTGCCAAACCGGTGGGACTGATTGTGTCGTGTTTCCGTCCTTCCGACGATGCCACCACACTGCCGTTTCTTATCCCGTCGAACTTCTTTGCTGTTACCTCGCTGCGCAAAGCCGCCGAGATACTGACGGTAGTCAATCACGAGCAGACATTGGCGGCACGCTGCACCACGCTGGCAAACGAAGTCGCCGATGCCTTGCAGAAATATGCCGTGTACAATCACCCCAAATACGGCAAAGTGTATGCTTACGAAGTAGACGGCTACGGCAACCAATTGCTTATGGACGACGCCAACGTACCCAGTCTGCTTGCCATGGCATATCTGGGTGATGTCGACATAAACGACCCTATCTATCAAAACACCCGCCGCTTGGTGTGGAGCGAAGACAATCCTTATTTCTTTAAAGGCACCGCAGGCGAAGGCATCGGCGGTCCGCACATCGGTTACGACATGGTGTGGCCTATGAGCATCATGATGAAAGCCTTTACTTCAACAGATAATCGCGAGATTGCCGACTGCATCAAGATGCTGATGTCTACCGATGCCGGTACGGGCTTTATCCACGAATCGTTCCACAAAGACAACCCCGTCAAGTTTACCCGCGCATGGTTTGCATGGCAGAACACCCTGTTTGGCGAACTGATACTGAAACTGATTGATGAGGGGAAAGTGGAGGTGCTGAATGGGTTGTAAGTTAAGATGTAAGCATATTAGCTATATCTATGTCATAATGTCGTAATCTTGCGCGTTTGTCTAACTCGTACTTTGCCAAAAACATCTGCTCAGCCGGAAGATAATGCACTGCGAACCTGTAGTTAGTTCGTTGCAAACAGGAAAACAACGAATCAACTCCGCGAAAACAATGAATCAATTCCACGGAAACAACGAACTGTCCGCACGAAAACAACGAATCAACTGCCGGCTTAGCAAATTATCTCGGCAAGTTAAGCTGTATTTCCCGGCAGATTGTTGTGTTATCCCGGCAAGTTAGCGCGCTAACTTGCCGGGATAATTTCATAAAGCTCCTTTTTGGGCTGTTTTTTCGCGCTGAAGGCGCTTTTAGTATTTTGACATAATTTCTTCATATCTTTCTGTAAGTATGCGCATTAAGGTGTTATTTTTACATTGTTTAACGCGCTATACGCGCACGAAAGTCACCGAGCCGTACTTTAGTCCGAAATAAGCCCGTTTTTCGAGGGTTCGTTTGACACTTTGACACTTTGTTACTTTGACAATGGATGCGTCTTTGCGGAAGTGCTTACTTTTTTACCATGCGTCCGTAGTTCTTTCTTAATATCACTTTATCTTTGCACCGTTTTTATTATGCTTCGATAGATGAGAGATACCTATTTGTTGAAAGAAGACGGCGGATTGCCGCGTGCCTTGTTGCTTACGCTGGCTATTGTGGCGGGCATCACGGTTGCCAACCTCTATTACAATCAAGCTTTGCTGAACATGATGCGTCACGATTTGGGTGTGACGGAGTTCAAAGCCAATCTGATAGCCATGGCTACGCAGATAGGCTATGCGGGCGGATTGTTGTTTATCGTACCGTTGGGCGATTTGTATCAGCGCAAGCGCATTATTCTGGTTAACTTTTCCCTGCTGACGGTTTCGTTGCTTGTTATCGCCTTGTCGCACAATATCTATCTTACACTGGCGGCATCGTTGTTTACGGGCATCTGCTCGGTGGTGCCGCAAATATTCATACCGATAGCTTCGCAGTTTTCGCGCCCCGAGAATAAAGGGCGCAACGTGGGATTGGTAATCACCGGTTTGCTGATAGGCATACTGGGTTCGCGTGTGATAAGCGGATTTGTGGGTAAGTTGCTGGGCTGGCGTGAAATGTATTTTATCGCAGCGGCACTGATGCTTGTGTGCGGATTGGTGGTGATGCGGATGTTACCTTCCATACAGCCCAACTTTGCCGGTAAGTACGGCGAGTTGATGCGTTCGCTGGTGTCACTGCTCAAAGAGTTTCCGCAGTTGCGCATCTTCTCGGTGCGGGCAGGTCTCAACTTTGGCTCTTTCCTTGCACTGTGGGCTTGTCTTGCTTTCAAAATGGGGCAGGCTCCCTTCTTTGCCGATAGTCATGTGGTGGGATTGCTGGGACTTTGTGGCATTGCCGGTGCACTGACGGCGACGTTTGTGGGCAGTTACGTGCGTCGTGTGGGAGTACGTCGCTTCAATTTGATAGGGGGTGCTCTGTTTTTGTCGGCTTGGCTGTTCTTTTGGGCGGGAGCCGATAGTTATGCAACGATAGTAGTGGGTATCATCCTGATTGATATAGGCATGCAGTGTGTTCAGCTTAGCAACCAAACCAGTCTCATGGAGCTTTCGCCCCGTGCCGTAAGTCGCATGAATACAATCTTTATGACTACTTACTTTCTGGGAGGTGCCGCCGGTACGTTTCTATCGGGCACGTTCTGGCAATTCTTCGGTTGGAACGGTGTGGTGGGAGTAGGGGTGTTGCTGACGCTGCTCTCTTTACTGATAACGGTATGGAACAAAAAATAAGAAGCTGTTTCGATGGAATCAAAACAGCTTCTTAACAGTTTCTTATATCTCGTCCAGCAGCACCTGTACGATGCGTTCGGCGGTACGTCCGTCCCAACGGTCGGGTAGGGTGGTATGTTTCCATTCGCCGTGAAGCAAGGTGTGGAGTGCTTCTTTCAGCGCTTCGGGATTTTCGTTAACTAAGATGTTGGTACCTACCCGCCATGTTTCGGGATGTTCGGCATAGGGGTTCAGGCTGATGCAAGGCACATCCAAGAAAGTCGCTTCTTCGGCAATGTTTCCCGAATCGGTAACGATGCCTTTGGCATGATTGATGAGGTAACCGAAGTTAAGATAGCTTTGCGTCGGCATGATGTGCAGGTTGGGAGCTTGGATGCCCGATGCTTTCAGCGCGTTTTGCACGTACGAGTGCATTGGGGCAATAATAGGCATACCCTCGCTGTTTTGCAACAGTGTCTGCATCAGCGTTTGCAGGGTAGATTTCTGTGACAGCAGGTCGCGGCGGTTGAGGGTAAGCAGCAGGTAGCTTTTCTCTTTTAGCCCCATGGCATCAAACCACACCGGCTTTAGCAGGCGATGACGATTGTAGCGAATGGTGTCAATCAGAATGTTACCTACGTAATGGATGTATTCGGGAATCATACCCTCTTGATTGAGGTTGCGATTGGCTACCATACCGGCAGTGAAAAGGTAGTCGGAAATGGCATCTACAATGGTGCGGTTTACTTCGCGCGGCATGTTCATGTCGAACGAGCGTGTACCTGCAATGAGGTGAGCTACTTTCAGTCCGCGCTTTTTAGCGACGATGGCACAACTCATAGTTGCCGTCATGTCGTCGACT
>JAISHU010000147.1 GCA_031262385.1 Mediterranea sp. (in: CFB group bacteria) | reverse complement strand
AAAAGCGCCTTCAGCGCGAAAAAACAGCCCCAAAAAGGACTTTATGAAATTATCTTGCCGAGTTATCGCGATAACTTGCCGAGATAACGCAACAATTTGCCGGGATATACAGGCTAACGTGCCGAGATAATTTATTCGGCGGGCAGTTGATTCGTTGTTTTCGCGTCGACAGTTTGTTGTTTCCGTGCAGATGATTCATTGTTTCCGCGGAGTTGATTCATTGTTTTTGCCGAGTTGGTTCGTTAAGTAGCGGGAGTAAATGCATAGCGTGCGGTTTAAAGGCATGTTTTTTGCAAAGTACGAGTTAGCTAAAAGCGCAATATTGTGACATTGTGATACGTAAAATAGGATATTTGTGTTTTTTTAGAAGCTGTTTCGGATGTTAGTGTTCTTGATTTGAGAGCTATTATGTTAAATTCTCGGTGAGTTATTAAACTTTATGGTACAATTTATGTCTTAAGGCATGTAAAGAATCAAAACTAAATGTTTAATCACTAAAAAACACAGAGAATGAAGAAATTTTTACTGACACTCATGGTTGCCCTTTTCACAGGAGGCGTTGCCATGGCACAGGCTCCGGGTATGCCGGATGCCAAGCAGATGACCGACCAAATGGTTCAGCAGTACAAGCTCAACGACTCGCAAAAGACGCAGCTTCTTGAAGCCAACAAGGTCTTTGTGGAAGGTCTGCAAAAGATGTTCGCGAACATGACGCCCGGCGAAATGCCCGGTCAGGAGACAATGCAAGAGATGCAGAAGTCGCGCGAGGCTTATGTCGCTAAGCTGAAAAAAATCCTCACCAAGGAGCAGTATGCAGCCTACGAGAAGGATCAGCAAGAACGATTCGGCAACTTTGGCGGAGGTGCTCCGCGATAATCCTTCCTTGGATTACCCCAACACACTAAGAGCTTAGCGAACAAAGAGTGTTTGCTAAGCTCTTTTCTTATTTACAATAAAAGTCCAGCACTTTAGTTTCTCCCAGATACCCTTGCAGGTGTTGTTCCGGCGCTACGGCTCCCACGCCGGCGGGTGTTCCGGTAAAGAGCAGGTCGCCCATTTTCAGTGTCATGAAACGACTGACGTAAGCGATGATGCGGTCGACCGTAAAGAGCATGTCGGCACTATTTCCGTGTTGTACTTCGCGACCGTCGATGTCGAGGTGGAAATCCAATGCCTGCACATCGCCACCTGCCTCCGCAAGGGGAACGAACGTACCTATTGCCGCCGAGCCGTCGAATCCTTTGGAGAGTTCCCACGGCTTGCCTTCGGCACGCAGACGGCTTTGCAGTTCGCGGGCGGTGAAGTCTATGCCCACGGTTACGGCGTCGTAGTAGCGGTGTGCAAAGCGCGGCGCAATGTGTCGTCCCAAGCGCGAGATGCGCACCACCACTTCGGTTTCGTAGTGTATGGCGCCCAAGAAGTCGGGCACAAAGAACGGCTTTCCGCCCGTGAGCAGTGCCGAATCGGGTTTCAAGAAGATGACGGGATCGGCATTGGCTTCGGTATGTTTCATCTCTTGGTTGTGGGTGGCATAGTTCATGCCGACAGCTATTATCTTCATAAATGGTCTTCGTTAAAATTGAGGCGGTTGAACATCAACGCCAAGTGAGCATATAGTGAGGTGTTTTGCACCACAATGTTTTCGGGCACACGGATGCGGAACGGAGTAAAGTTCCATACGGCTTTGATGCCGCCGTTTATCATGCAGTCGGTGATTTGCTGCGCTATTTCGATGGGCACGGTAAGTACGCCGATGTTGACGTCGAGTGTTTGCATCTTCTCGGCAAAGGTGTCGGGGTGGAAGATAGGGATGTCGTTCAGTGAGGTGCCTATCAATACGGGGTTGATGTCGAACGCAGCGACTATCTCCAGTCCGAAGTGACGCAAGCCCGAGTCGCGTAGCAAGGCACCTCCCAAGCTACCCACGCCGAAAAGGACGGCTTTGTGGCATTGCGAGAAGCCTAAGAATTCTTCGAGCACGTCTATCAGTGCATTTACTTCGTAACCTACGCGGGTGCGTCCGGAGATGTTGACGTAGCTGAGGTCTTTGGCTATCTGCGAAGCATCAATGTTTATTCTCTTGGAGATTTCGGTGGACGACACATAGAGTTCGCCCTGTTGCTTGAGCAATTTGGCATTCGAGAGATACCAAGGCAGTCTGCGCAAGGTAGGTTCCGGAACTTTTTGTTTGTCTTTATGTGGCAGAGGTTGTCTCATGGGGCTTTAAATTGTGGGCAAAAATACGATTTTAATAAAGGTGTATGTGCTTGTTAACTATCTTTTTTTTGGTTGCCGGTATCGGCTTCTTTGGCTTGCAGTTCGCTGGGTGGCATGCCGAAGCACTTGGTGAAGCAGCGAGTAAAGTACTTGGGGTCGTTGAATCCCACGTCGTAGGCAATGGTGGAGATATTGAGTTTGCCTTGGTCGCCACACTTCACGATGAGTTCGCGGGCGATGTTGAGGCGGTAATTGCGAATAAACTGTCCGGTAGTCTGTCCGGTCAGGTTGCTCAGCTTGCGGTTGAGCAGTGTGCGACTTACACCAGCTTCGTCCGAGAGGTCGTCTATGTCGAAGTGCGGGTTTTGGTAGTGCACCTTCATAATGTCCATGACGTGATTCATAAACTTACGGTCGTCCGAGGTGTTTTCGATGTGTAATTCTTCGATGTTCATATCCATGGTAAATTTGCGTTGGTAACGGCGTCGGTTGTCGAGTATGTTGTCGATGCGTGCCAGCAGCAGCGTTTCGTCGAAAGGTTTCAGCAGGTATTCGTCGACGCCCATTCGGTAGCTATCCAAGCGTGTTTCGGCGGATGTTTTAGCGGTGAGCATCAAGAAGGGGATGTGCGAAATGGCAAAGTTTTGTTTCACGCGTCGCGATAGTTCCAGTCCGTCCATTACGGGCATCATCAGGTCGCTCACGATGAAGTCTACCTGTGTGCTAAGCAGCAGTTCCAATGCTTCGGCGCCGTTTGCTGCCTCTATCACGCGGAAGCGTTCGCGCAAAATGGAGCGGATGTAACTGCGCATGTCTGCATTGTCTTCTACCACCAAGAGGGTGTTGATGCCTGCTTTGGCAGGTGGTAGCAACGCTTCTTCGCCGGGTGTGCCGACAGTGGGTTGCGGCAGGTTGTCGACGGGTGGTGTGGCGGCAATTTCTTTGGGCAGCGGCAGTATGATGCGGAACGAAGCACCCTTCACCCGATTGTTGCGTGCCGTGATGCTGCCTCCGTGCATCTTGACGATGTGGCGGCACAGATAGAGTCCGATGCCGGTGCCGGTTTGTCCGTGTACGGGGAACTTAGGCTGATGTTTGGATTGATAGAAACGCCCGAAGATGCGTGTCAGATCGTCTTGCGGGATGCCCGTGCCACTGTCGCTTACGCAGATGTAGAGCGACTGTGTGTTGTTGTCGGGCGAGGGTAGTGCCGCTACGTAAAGCGTCACCGTGCCGCCGTCGGGAGTAAACTTAACGGCATTACTCAGCAGGTTGGTGATGAGCTTATGCATGGCATCTTCGTCGAACATCACCACGGGCGAGGGCAGGCGGAAGAAGCGTCGCAGGCGGATGTTGCGTTCGGCGGTAAAGCGGTCGAACGGTAGCAGCAGTGTCTCCATAAACTGTAACAGGTTGCCTTCGGTGGGGTTGACGGTAAACTTACCCGACTCCACTTTGCGGAAGTCCATCAGTTGGTTTACCAGCGAGAGCAGGTATTTGGAGTTGCGTTCCACGAAGTGTAGTTGTTCTATCACCTGCTGGTTGTAACTCAACTTCAAGGCACGTTCTATGGGACCTATTATCAGCGTAATGGGGGTGCGAAACTCGTGTGTGATGTTGGTAAAGAAAGCTATTTTGTCGAGTGTCATCTCTTGCACTTTGTGTGCCATTCGTCCTATTTGTGCCTTTTGGCGGATAATCTTCTCGTTTTGTTGTTTCAGGGTGAGGTTTTGTTCGGTGAGTTCGCGTGTGCGTTCTTCCACTTTCCGTTGCAGGCGGGCGCGCTGTTGTTTGAGGCTGCGTATGCGCCATTGGTAGAGCTGCCACGCCGCCAGCAGCACCATGACGATGCACGCCAGCAGAAACCATGTAGTTTTGTAGAAGAAGGGGACGATGCGGATATGCAGTTCGCGCAGGGCGGTTTCGCTGTTGTCTTGGTCGTTGGTATATTTCACTTGCAGGGTATAGTTGCCTGGTGGCAGGTTGGTGTAGCCGGCAAACCGTCGGTCGTCGGGTACTTCTATCCAGCGGCTGTCGAATCCCAGCAGTCGGTAGCTGTACACGCCCGACCCGTGTGCTTCGAAGTTGAGTGCCGAGAACTCCAACGAGAACGATTTGTCGCGTTCGTGCAGCGTGAGGTTGTCGGTAACGGCAATGTCGCGCGGGTAGCGGAGGTTGCCCGGCAATATCTCTTGGTCGTCTATGCGTAGGTGGGTAAAACGTATGTCGGTCACCGTGGGCAAGGTAGGCGGTATGTGGCTGTCGATGGCACTTAGTCCGTCCACACTGCCGAAGTAGAGCATGCCGTCCGATGTTCGGCAGGTGGCATTCCAGTAGAACTGTGCGCTGATAAGTCCGTCTTGCTCGGTGTAGTTGGTAAAGCGGTTTTGTGTGGGTTGCAGGTGCGACAGTCCGTTGTTGGTAGCCACCCAGATGTTTCCGCGCTCGTCGCCCGTGATGCCCCGCACGCTGTTGTTGGCAAGTCCGTTGCGTGTGGTGTATGCTGTAAACTGTTCCCTGCCCTGTGCGTCGACGGTGCGTCGGTAGATGCCATATCCGTTGCTGCCCAGCCACAGCGTGCCGTCGCTGGCTTGGTAGCAGCAGGTAATCTTTTCTATCAGGGGCGATTCGGGGTGGTCTAATTTGTGGGCAAGGTGTCGGTAAGCGAAGTTTCCGTCCGGTGTGCGTTCTTGCAGATGAATGATGTACACCCCTTCGGAGGTGCCTATCCACAGTCTGCCTTCGCGGTCGATGATAGATCCGATACATCCGAAGATGTTTTCCGCTACGCCTCCTTCGAGTGGCATCGAGAGACGGTCGGTGGCTATGTCGTAATAGTAAAGTCCGCGGTTGGCGCCAATCCACATGCCGTTGTTAATGGGGTCGTAGGTCAGCACTCCGATAAACAGCAGCGGTTGGGCGGTGGGCGGATAGAGGGTAATGGTGCGCAGCGAGCGTTGCGGGCGCGTTTTGTCTACAATGGAGATACCACCGCCCCATGTACCCACCCACAGGCGGTTGTGTCTGTCGGCAGCCAGTGCGCTTACAGAGTTGTGTGCCAGTCCGTCGTGTTCCACGGTGTAATGGGTAAAGCGGTTGTCGCCGGGGGCTTTGCGGTTCAGTCCTCCTTCTACGGTACCAATCCATAGGATACCTTTGTCGTCTTCGTAAATGGCGTTGACGGGGTTGGGCGATAGGCTTCCCGCCTCTTCTTTGTTATGGCGGTAGTTGGTGACGGAGATTCGTTTGGGGGTAAGCAGGTTGATACCGCCGCTTTCGGTGCCCAGCCAGATGCGTTCGCCGTCAACAAGCACACAGTTTATGAAGTTGCTGTTCAGCGGCATGTGGGTGTGGTCGGCGGTAGAGAGGTGTTCGAAGTTATCGGTGGCAGGTTTGTAGATGTTTACACCCCGCAGAGTGGTTGCCAGCAGTCGGTGGTCGGTGGTAAGGGTAAGGTCGGTGAGAAAGTTTTGCGACAGCGACTGCGGGTCGTTCGGGTTGTGCAGATACTCTTTGAGGGCACGGCTGTTGCGGTTGTAGCGGTAGAGACCGCGATCGGTGGCAATCCACACATTGTTGTCGTTGGGCAGAAAGTCGGTAAAGACGGTTTCGGCGATGAACGTCAGGTGCTCCGACACAAGCTGACGGGTGAGTGTGCCCTCCGGCGTCTGTGTAATCTTGTACACCTTGCCGTCGATGCCGGTCCACATGCTGCCGTCTTCGTCAACGTCGCGCAGCATGATGTTTGTCGGCAGTGAGTCCATGGATGCGCGTGTGTGGGGTTTGCCGGCTTCGTCGAACGTGATGCGGTGCAAGGTGCGGTCGGCAAAGAGCCAGATACAGCCTTGCACATCGCGTACAATGCGTGTGGCAGGTTGGCGCAGCAACGGTCGCAGCAGATTCTTGGGGTCATCGGGGATAACGGGTTGCAGCGTATTGAGGTCAATGATGTCGGTGCCTCCTTCGGAGATAGCCCACAGGCGTTGGCGGGTGTCTTCGCATACACCGGTGATGAAATTGCTTTTCAGCGGACAGTAGGTAGTGTTGGGGTTGAAGTAGAGAAACTCGTAGCCGTCGTAGCGTGCCAGTCCGCCACCACCGGTGGAGACCCACAGAAAACCGTTGGAGTCTTTGTACAGGTGATCAACGAAGTTGTGCGGCAACCCGTTGTTCATGGTAATATAGGTGATGTTGTATCCGCCCGAGAAAGATTCTTGTGCCTTCATGGTGTGACAAAAGAGTCCGATACATCCGGCAAAGCAGAGTAAGAGATAGTGTTTCATACGATGTAAGCGTTACGTCGGCAAAGATAAACGATAATTTGCCGCCGAAAGTCGCCCGAGTGCTCTTTTTTTACTTGCCGATGTCGTTTGTCCACCAATTGTGTTCGTTTGTCCACCTATTGCAACGCTATCGGCTTTACTTTTGTCGCATCATAATTGCAATCAATATAATTACTAAATAAGATTCCCCTTGTCATGAAAAACTTATCACTCTATCTCGGTGCGGCCGCCGCTTGTTGCTTGCAGCTGAGTTGCGGCGACCCAGCCGCGTTTGTTCCCACGTTCGCTCCCAATCCGTGGGACGACAACTATGCCTCCGTCTCCGCCATGGACGACTACGGCAAATGGGGACCCTACAACGTGCACGACCCTTCGGTGCGCAAAGTGGGCGATACCTATTATATGTATTCCACCGATGCCATTTACTTCGACCGCCAACTGATGCGCGAACGGCGCGAACGCGGAGACAGCATCCCGCAGGTAACCACCGGATTTATCCAAGTGCGCCGGTCGAACGACTTGGTAAACTGGGAGTACGTGGGCTGGGCATTCCCCGAAATCCCACACGAGGCTGTGGACTGGGTGCGTGGTAATGCCGACGGAAGGGGTGCCGGTAATATCTGGGCACCCTACATGATACCTTATAAAGATAAGTACCGCCTCTACTTCTGTGTGTCGGCGTTCGGCAGAAAAGACTCTTACTTGGGACTTGCTGAAAGCTCTTCGCCCGAAGGTCCGTGGACGCAGGTGGGTTGTGTGGTGAAAACCAACGGCTCTTCGGTGATGAATGCCATCGACCCCAGTGTGATTGTCGACTCTGCTACCGGCAGGTGGTGGATGCACTACGGCTCTTACTTCGGCGGACTCTATTGTGTGGAACTCAATCCCGAAACCGGTCTTACCCTGAAAGAGGGTGACCAAGGGCATGTGGTAGCCCGTCGTGCCAACTATCGGCAAGACAATCTGGAGGCACCCGACATTATGTATCACCCCGAACTGAAGGAATACTACCTGTTTACGTCGTACGACCCGCTGCAAACTACTTATAATGTACGCGTGGGGCGTTCGCAGGTGGTGGAGAAAGATTTTACCGACTTCTTTGGCGTTGCCTTGGCTGATACGACCAACAACTTTCCTATTCTCACGGCTCCTTATCGCTTCGACAATCATCCGGGGTGGGCAGGTACCGGACATTGCGGCGTGTTTACCGATGGTGCGGGCAACTACTACATGGCACATCAGGGACGCTTGTCGCCTCAAAATCAGATGATGGTATTGCACGTGCGGCAAATGTTTTTCTTACCCGACGGCTGGCCGGTGGTGTCGCCCGAACGTTATGCCGGAACTCCGGCACATAAGTTCCGTATGAAAGATTTGCCGGGCGACTGGGAGATCATCCGCGTGCAAGAACCGTCGTTCAAACGGGCTACCGAAGCCGGACAGGTGCTGGGCGGTGAAGGCGAACTCCGAGGCGAAGAGTGTAACGTATCGAGACATATCAGTTTGCTTGTAGACGGACAACTTTCTGAGAATAGAGGAACTTGGACATTCGACGGACATACGCAGATGCTTACACTATCTTTTGCCAACGGCGAAGAACCTATCGACAATTTGATTATTTTTGCAGGGCACGACTGGGAGAATCAAACCGAAACCGTGCTCTTTACCGGACTGGACGGCAGAGGACGCTCCGTTTGGGGTAAAAGAGTGAAATAATCATTGTGTAATCAATAACAATAAAAAGACCATGAGAAAAGAAACAATTGTGGCAACGTTGGCAATAGCCGCAAGTATGACGTTGCAGGCTCAGACCAATGAGCTGGTGGTGCAAACGAAAAAGTTGGGTGCACCCATACAGTCTACCATGTACGGACTCTTCTTCGAAGACATTAACTATGCCGCCGACGGAGGCTTGTACGCCGAACTGGTAAAGAACCGTTCGTTTGAGTTTCCCCAACACCTGATGGGGTGGAACTCGTTCGGAAATGTCACCGTGAAGGACGACGGTCCTTTCGAACGCAATCCGCACTACGTGCGTCTTGCCTATCCGGGACACGATCATAAGTACACGGGACTTGACAACGAAGGGTTCTTCGGTATCGGCGTCGAAGCCGGCAAAACCTACCGCTTCTCGGTGTGGGCACGTCTGCCGCAAGGAGGCACTTCCGAAACGCTACGCATCGAACTGGTCGATACGCAGTCTATGGGCGAACAACAGGCGTTTGCCACCGAGACGCTGACCGTCAATTCCACAGAGTGGAAGAAGTATCAACTCATCTTAAAACCGGAGGCTACCAATCCCAAAGCTACCCTGCGCATCTTCCTCACCTCGAAGGGCACGATAGACTTGGAACATGTGTCGCTCTTCCCTACCGATACGTGGAAGGGACACGAGAACGGCTTGCGTAAAGACCTTGCCCAAGCCTTGGCGGACATAAAGCCCGGCATCTTCCGATTCCCCGGCGGATGTATCGTGGAAGGCACCGACCTTGACACCCGCTACAACTGGAAGAACTCGGTGGGTCCGGTAGAAAACCGCCCGCTCAACGAGAACCGTTGGCAATATACTTTCCCGCACCGCTTTTTCCCCGATTACTACCAAAGCTACGGATTGGGGTTCTTTGAGTTCTTTCAACTCTCCGAAGAGATGGGTGCCGAACCGCTGCCGGTGCTGAGTTGCGGATTGGCTTGCCAATTCCAAAACGACGACCCCAAAGCACATGTCGAAGTGTGCGACTTGGGTAGCTACGTGCAAGATGCACTCGACTTGATAGAGTTTGCCAACGGCGACGTCACCACTACGTGGGGAAAGGTGCGTGCCGATATGGGACATCCGGCTCCCTTCAACTTGAAGTTCATCGGTATCGGTAACGAACAGTGGGGACCCGAATTTCCCGAACATCTGGCTCCGTTCGTTACCGCCATTCGCGAGGCTTATCCCGACATAAAGATTGTGGGTAGCTCGGGTCCCAACTCCGAAGGCGAACAGTTTGACTACCTGTGGCCGGAGATGAAACGCCTCAAGGTGGATTTAGTGGACGAGCATTTCTATCGTCCCGAGAGCTGGTTCCTCGCTCAGGGTGCCCGCTACGACAAGTACGACCGCAAAGGACCGAAGGTGTTTGCCGGAGAGTATGCTTGCCATGGCGTAGGCAAAAAGTGGAACCACTTCCATGCCGCCTTGCTCGAAGCTGCCTTTATGACCGGACTGGAACGTAACGCCGACATTGTGCACATGGCTACCTACGCTCCGCTGTTTGCCCATGTGGAAGGCTGGCAATGGCGCCCCGACATGATTTGGTTCGACAATCTACGCTCGGTACGCACCTCCAGTTACTATGTACAGCAGCTCTATGCCACGCATAAGGGTACCAACGTGCTTCCGCTCACCATGAACAAAAAGCCGGTGACCGGTGCCGACGGACAAAACGGACTCTTTGCCTCTGCCGTGTACGACACCGACAGCAACGAAATCATCGTGAAAGTGGCGAACACCTCCGACCGTCCGCAATCTTTGTCACTGAAGTTCGAGGGCATGAAAAAGCAAGCCGTGCTTACCGATGGTCGCTGCATCAAACTGCATACCGACAATCCCGATGCCGAAAATACGTTGGATACTCCCGCCACCATTATGCCGAAAGAGACTCCGATAAGCATCGACGGTCGCACGCTGGGTGTGGAACTGGAAGCTCAGACATTTGCTATTTATATATATAAGGTGAAATGATTCTAAGATTGAAATAAGGTAAAGATTGTGTTTTTGTTTTAAAGTGACAAGGGCATACCGCGAGGCATGCCTTTGTTCTCTTCTGTACCCGTTCACGTCGTGGTACGTACCTATTAAAAAAGAGGGCAGACCTTGCGGTACACCCTCTTTTTCTTCTGTTTATAGTTAGCGAGATAATTATAGATTTACGCCAATTTGCGTGCTCCGTCGCTGATGATTACGTCGTACACCTTGGGGCTGCGACCGAATTTGGCTTTGTACTTCTCTTTGGCGTTGGCAATAAACGTCTCGTAGAGTTCGTCTTTTACCAAGTTGATGGTACAGCCGCCGAAGCCACCGCCCATTACGCGCGAACCCGTTACGCCGCAATCGAAGGCGAGGTCGTTCAAGAAATCCAGTTCTTCGCAGCTCACTTCGTAGAGCTTACTCATACCCTGATGTGTTTCGTACATCTTCTGTCCTACGGTTTCGTAGTCGCCGGCTTCCAGTGCATCGCACACATCAAGTACGCGTTGAATCTCCTCGATGACATATTCGGAACGCATGTAGTCTTCTTCGCTGATGTCGGCTTTCGACTCTTTCAGCATATCCATGGTGACATCGCGCAGAAATTCTACTTGCGGATGTTTCTTTTGGATAACGGCTACGGCATTCTCGCAGCTTTGGCGGCGTTTGTTGTAAGCCGACGAAGCCAGTTCGTGTTTCACCACCGAGTCAATCAACACCAAGCGGTAACCTTTGGGGTCGAACGGATAGTACTTGTATTCCAGCGAACGGCAGTCCAAACGGATGAGGCTGCCTTTCTTGCCGAACAGCGAGGCGAACTGGTCCATGATGCCGCAGTTCACACCTACGTAGTTGTGCTCGGTGGCTTGTCCCACTTTGGCAAGTTCGAACTTATCAATCTTACCTTCGCCAAACAGGTCGTTCAGCGCAAAAGCATACGTACTTTCCAAGGCTGCCGACGACGACATGCCTGCCCCCAATGGTACATCGCCTGCAAAGCAAGTGTCGAATCCCTTAACGTCTACGCCGCGCTTAATCATCTCACAGCATACGCCAAAAATGTATTTAGCCCAACTGGTACGGGGTGCATCTTCTTCGTTGAGACCAAAGTCTACCCAATCTTTCAAGTCGATAGAGTAGCACCACACTCTGTCGGTGCCGTTGGGACGGATTTCAGCCACAATGCCTTTGTCTACTGCTCCGGGAAATACAAATCCCCCGTTGTAGTCGGTGTGTTCACCGATGAGATTGATTCGTCCGGGAGATGCATACACGGAGCCGGTCGCGCCATCAAAATGCTTGGCAAAGCGACTTCTTACATAATCGATGTCCATAATTTAATTTCTTTAGTTGGTGAATACTATATATTACCTGATTTTTAGTCTACCGGAATGTCTTTGTTGACGTTCTTGCAACCTACCACTGCGTAGTAGAGCATATACGCCATACCGGCTATGATAAGCCAGTAGCTGGGCATGTAGCCAGCCAAGTCGGCTATACCACCTTGCAGAAGCGGAAGGATGCCGCCGCCTACTACCATCATCATAAAGATACCCGATGCCTGTGCGGTGTATTTGCCTAATCCTTCAACGGCAAGGTTGAAGATACCACCCCACATGATAGAGGTGCAAAGACCTACCAACACAATAAACAGTGCGCTAATGGGCACGGTAGCCATAGCGAAGCCCGAGCCTGTGAAGATAGGCATGGAGGTGGTTACGGTTTTGGGGATAAAGATAGCGAGCAACACCAATACAATGCCTATTGCCGAAGCGCAGGTGAGCAGTGTTTTGCTTGATACCTTGCCACCCAGCACCGAGCCGAAGATAAAACGTCCTATCAGCATCATAAACCAGTAGGTTCCTGCCACGAAGCCGGCGGTAGCCATGGCGTTGACCGTCAAACCGGCACCTGCATCGGTAGTATTCGACAGATACGACATCAAGATACCCGGAGTACCTACCTCTACACCTACATAGATGAAGATAGCGATAACGCCCAGCATGAAGTGACGGAATGCCCACGGGCTGCGCTCAAACTTGGTTTGACCGGTGCTGCCTTCGGGGTCGGCTATGGGGATAAACGAAAGGATGATAAAGGTGGCAGCAAATACGCCCATTGCGGTGAAGAGCACGGGATTAACGTTGCTGATGGGGGTGTCGGCGACAATGTTGCCGATGAGTGCACCGCAAACCATAGGTGTGAGGGTACCTACCAGCGAATTGAACGTGCCGCCTATCTGTATATATTGGTTGCCTTTGTTACCGCCGCCGCCAAGGAGATTGAGCATGGGGTTGACCACCGTGTTCAGCATACACACCGAGAAACCCGAGATGAATGCGCCCAGCAGATATACGAAGAATGCCACGGGGATGTTGAACATCGTGTTCGTTTCGCCAATGGTTCCCGAAAGGAATTGTACGAGTATTCCGAAGAATCCTACGGCAACGGCTACCAATGCCGTCTTTTTGTAACCCAGCTTCACCAGCATGTTGCCCGCGGGAATACCCATAAACAGGTAGGCAAGGAAGTTCATCATGTTACCCATCTTTCCCCAGAAGTTACCGGCTTCCAATAAAGCTGGACGTTCTTTCCATAAGTCACCGAGGGGGACAGCCAAGTTGGTTACAAACGAAATCATCGCAAAAAGGAATACCATCGTAACAATGGCTACGATGTTGCTGTTTTGTTTTTGTTGAGACATAATTTATATATTAAAGATTAAATAATTAGGGCGAGTTATTTTATCACATCGAACTGGTACACCGTCACTTGACGATACTCGTTTTCCGGAGCTAAGTACGCCGACGGAAAGTAGGGACGGTTGGGCGTGTCGGGGAAACACTGTGCCTCGAAGCACACTGCACTGCGTGCGGGGTAGGTTGCCCCGTGTGCTCCGGCAAAGCCGCTCAGCCAGTTACCCGTGTAGAGTTGCACGCCGGGTTCGGTGGTGTGCATCAGCATGATACGACCGCTATAGGGATCGATGTAGGTAACGGCATGCGACAAATCTCCGCTCTCTTTCTTGTTGAGTACATAGCAATGGTCGTAGCCGGCACCGTTAACGAGTTGCGGGTCTTTGTCGTTTATACGTTCGCCAATCTCGCAGGGTTCGCGGAAGTCCATGGGTGTACCTTCTACCTTCAGTATCTCTCCGGTGGGGATAGACACTGTGTCTATGGGTATAAAAAAGTCTGCATTGATATATAATAGGTGGTCGGTAACCAGTGGGGTAGGATTGGCAACGCCTGCCAAGTTGAAGAAAGCATGATTGGTTAAGTTGATAACGGTTGTTTTGTCGGTAGTGGCTTTGTACTCAATGATCAGTGCGTTGAGCTCTTCTTCGAGATGATAGCTCATCTCTATTTCCATTTTTCCCGGGAATCCCTCCTCTCCGTCTGCCGATGTGTACTTAAACAGCACGGTGGCATCGTCTTGTTGCACGGCATCCCACACGCGGGCGTGAAAACCCGTAGGACCGCCGTGCAGCGAATTGGGACCGTTGTTTACAGTCAATTGGATTACTTCATCGTAAAGGGTAAAGCGTCCTTTGGCGATGCGATTGCCATAGCGTCCGATGGTAGTGTTGAGAAAGGGTTCCGGACTGTGGATAACATGCTCGATGCTATCGTGCCCTAAAACAACATTATCATACTTCCCGTTTTTATCGGGTACCATAATGGAAAGAATGGCGCATCCGTAGTTCGTTACTGCGACCTCCATTCCTTTACCATTCTTCAGGATGAAAAGGCTTGTTTTCTTGCCGTCGATAACGGTTTGAAAGTCCTTTTTATTCAGTCCTGACAAATTACTCTCCGTAGGGGTAGTCTCTGTCATAACATGGTATATATTAAATTTCTTGCAAATAAAAAGAAATTCTTTTGTACGTCCAAAGGTTTGTACCGAAATGTGAGGGGCATTTTAGCAAAGTTTAGCGTTTGGTGTTCACTGTGCAAATAGATATTTTTTGTACGTTTGTCACCTAAATTGATTAACCCTAACAAATTCTTTATTCAAATCATTAATAGACGCTGCAAATGTATCCGATGAAATTTGAGCCTGTCCTGAAGCAGACGCTTTGGGGGGGCGATAAAATTATTCCGTTTAAACATCTTAATGAAACACTTTCCAACGTAGGCGAAAGCTGGGAAATATCTGCTGTGGAAGGCAGTGAATCGATGATTGCCAATGGAGCCGACAAGGGATTGACCCTTACCGAAGCCGTAGGAAAGTATCGTGCCGAACTGCTGGGTGAGTCTAATTACGCTCGATTCGGCTTGAAATTCCCCCTACTTATTAAATTTATCGATGCCAAGTTAGACCTCTCCATTCAGGTGCATCCCGGCGACGAGCTGGCGCGCAAGCGTCACAACTCTTTCGGTAAAAACGAAATGTGGTATGTCGTAGCTGCCGACAAAGGTGCCCGGCTTATCTCGGGCTTTTCCGAGCAAATCGGTCTGAAAGAATACAAAGAACGGGTTTACAACGGCACGTTTGCCGAGGTGCTGCAATCGTGCGACGTTCGTTCGGGTGATGTGTTTTACGTTCCGGCGGGACGCGTGCACGGCATCGGTGGCGGCGTGTTCTTGGCGGAAATACAGCAAACGTCCGACGTTACGTACCGCATTTTCGACTATAATCGCAAAGATGCTGCGGGAAAGCCGCGCGAACTGCACACAACACTGGCAGCCGAAGCCATTAACTTCGGCGATGTGCAAGATGACTTTCGCACGCACTACGACCCCGAACCCAACGAGCCGGTGGAATTGGTGGCAAGTCCTTATTTTACCACCTATTTATATGATATGACCGAAGAGATTACGTGTGATTATTCCGAACTCGACTCTTTCGTGATACTGATATGCACGGAGGGTGCTTGCCGTATTGTCGACGACAACGGCTACGAGGTGACGTTACGCTCGGGTGAAACCCTGCTGTTGCCCGCTTCTACCGCGGACATTACCATTACCCCGCAAGAAAGTGTAAAGTTGTTAGAGACGTATGTGTGAGGTGGTTTGTAGCTCATAGTTTGTAGCTTGCACTAAATAAAAAGGACATAAAGTTGTAGTATTGTTTACTTTTTTGTAAGTTTGCGGCGTATTGATGTTTAATCTACATGTCGCGATGAT
>JAISHU010000146.1 GCA_031262385.1 Mediterranea sp. (in: CFB group bacteria) | reverse complement strand
ACCTTACCTCGTAGACGCACTGAGCTTTACCGAAGCCGAAGCTCGTTTTATTGAAGTGATGACGCCGTTTATCAGTGGCGAAGTTACGGTATCGGACATCAAACGCGCCAATTACAGCGAACTGTTTTCGAGCGACGAAGAGGCAGCCGACCGCTGGTTTAAATGTAAATTGGTATTTATTACGCTCGACGAAAAAAGCGGCGTGGAGAGAAAAACATCTACCCAAGTACTGGTACAAGCTGCCGACCTGAGGGATGCCGTGAAGAAACTCGACGAAGGCATGAGCGGAACAATGGCGGACTACCAGATAGCATCGGTTGCCGAAACTCCGCTAATGGACATCTACCCGTATCGCGCCGAAAAAGAATAACCGTTTTTCTCATGACTATTACCGACAATCTCAACAAGTTGCGAAGTGAACTGCCCGACGGAGTGCAATTAGTGGCTGTGTCGAAGTTCCATCCCAACGAGGCTATCGAAGAAGCCTATCGTGCCGGACAGCGCATATTCGGCGAAAGCCGTGCGCAAGAGATGCAGCCCAAACACGCCGCACTTCCCAAAGACATCCGGTGGCATTTTATAGGACACCTGCAAACTAACAAAATCAAACAAATCATTGCGTACGTCGACCTTATTCACGGCATCGACTCTTTTAAACTGCTTGCCGAAGTGAACCGTCATGCCGCCGCCGCAGAACGCACGATTAACTGCTTGCTGCAACTCCACATCGCCGAAGAAGAGACCAAATTCGGTTTCAGCTTCGACGAGTGTCGTCGAATGCTCGACGACGGCGCATGGCAAAAGCTTACGAATATTCGTATTTGCGGACTGATGGGCATGGCTACCGATACCGACAATACCGAACAAATACGAAAAGAATTTTGTTCTTTAAGTAACTTCTTCGCCGAAGTCAAAAGCACTTGGTTTGCCCGCGATGAGGCTTTTAAAGAGCTGTCCATGGGTATGTCGCACGATTACCACATCGCTATTGAGGCCGGCAGCACGCTGATACGCGTCGGCAGCAAAATCTTCGGCGAACGAAACTACACGAACGGATAAATAAATCAAAGAGCACTAAATTCAAAACAGTATCTTAAAAACTCAATACTTAAAACTTAAAACTTATGAATGCATTAAAAACGACTTTTGCCGGTTTGAAGCTGAATAATCCGATTATCATCAGTAGTTCGAGCCTGACCGACAGCGTAGAGAAAAACAAGAAACTCGCCGAGGCGGGCGTTGGCGCCATTGTGCTGAAATCGTTGTTCGAGGAACAAATTATGCTCGAAGCCGACTGGTTGGGCGACCCTTCGATGTATCCCGAAGGAAGCGATTACTTGGTGGAGTACGTCCGCCAACACAAATTGTCCGAATACCTGATGCTGATTAAAGAGAGCGTAGCCGCCTGCAACGTCCCCATTATCGCCAGCATCAACTGTTATCACGATGCCGAATGGGTGGAGTTTGCCACGCAGATAGAAGAAGCCGGTGCCGCCGCCTTGGAAATCAATATCCTTGCACTGCAAACCGATGTACAATATAAGTACGGTGCTTTTGAGCAACATCACATCGACATCCTTCGCAACATCAAGCAAAAAGTACGCATACCTATTATCATGAAACTGGGCGACAACCTCACCAACCCGGTGGCGTTGATAGACCAATTGCGTGCCAACGGCGCGGCGGGCGTAGTGTTGTTCAACCGCTTCTACCAACCCGACATCGACATTGAACGCCTCAAACAAAGCTCGGGTAATGTGCTCAGCTCGGAAGCCGATTTGTCGCGCTCGCTACGCTGGGTAGGCATTGCATCGGCGGCAGTGAAAGGAGTAGATTACGCCGTATCGGGTGGCGTACACTCGCTGGGCGGCGTAGTCAAAGCCATTTTGGCGGGTGCGTCGGCAGTAGAGATGTGCAGCGTGTTCTATAAACAAGACGCCAACAGCTTGATGACGGAATACCTCACCTTCTTGAAACAGTGGATGGGACGTCACGGCATGGAGAGCATCGAACAGTTTAAAGGGATGCTGAATGTGCACGACTTAAAAGGTATCAACACCTTCGAACGTGCTCAATTCATGAAATACTTTTCGTCCAAAGAAGTATTTAATAATATTTCGCACACGTATTGATGTTTTTTACCGTCAACCGTCTTACCTTTGTCGCGCAAACTAATAATAGAACGTATGAAAAGATTTGTTTGGTTTATAATGATGCTGCTGCTGAGCGTGAGTTATGCCTCGGCACAAAATGCCCCGTCGGAGATTAAATTCAACGAGACTACGCACGATTTCGGAACATTTTCCGAAAACAAACCCGTAGTAAGTTATACGTTTACGTTTACCAATGTAAGCGAAAAGGTGCCGTTGGTACTTAATCAGGTCATGGCTTCGTGCGGATGCACCGTGGCCGAATATACCATAGAACCCGTTCTTCCCGGCAAAACGGGTACGGTAAAGGTAACCTATGACGGCACAGGCAAATATCCCGGAAAGTTTAAGAAGTCCATTACCGTTCGTTCCAATGCGAAAACAGAACTTGTAAGACTCTTTATCGAAGGAGACATGACACCCAAGGATGCTCAATAAGAGTTCTCCCCTCCATATTAAAAAGGCCTCGCTTTGCAGCGGGGCTTTTTTTGTGCCCACCAGTAGCGGTAGGTAGGCAAGTTACACGAATATCCCGGCACATTAAGCTGAATATCCCGGCAAGTTAACTCTCTATCTCGGCAGTTTACGGCACTTATCCCGGCAAGTTATTAAGTTATCTCGGCAAGTTATCGTGTGCCGTGTGCAACCTAACCCCGTCAGTGGGCAAGAGAATACTTTAAAAAACGAAAAATGACACCTAAAAACGGTTCAATTTCCGTTTTTTTTATTTCCTTTGAAGCCAAATAACTTTACAAACTGCTTATGAAAACCGTTTTACTCGCTATGGCTATGTGTATGACGACACTGCTTTTTGCCCAAAAACCGATAGAAATCCCTCTGTGGCGTGACGGTGCACCCAATTCCAACGGACTGACCGGCACCGAAGAAGATTTGGAGGGCGGACGCGTAGCCAATGTCGTTACGCCGTCTATTACCGTTTACCCTGCCGCCAAGTCGGGAAGCCCCGCTATCATTATGTGTCCCGGAGGCGGATATGCACGTCTTGCCATGAGTCACGAAGGTCACGACATGGCACCGTGGATAAACTCGCTGGGAATCACTTACGTGGTGCTGAAATACCGCATGCCCAACGGTCACCGCGAAGTTCCGCTGAGTGATGTGGAGCAAGCTATCCGGCTGGTGCGCCAACATGCCGAACAGTGGAACGTCGATGCCGGCAAAGTGGGCATTATGGGCGCGTCGGCAGGCGGACATCTGGCTGCCTCGCTGGCAACTCTGTACGGCAGCAACGAAACACGCCCCGATTTTCAGATATTGTTCTATCCCGTCATCTCTATGAAGCCGGGTAGTACACACGGCGGTTCCTCCCAAAATCTGCTGGGCGGCAATCCGCCGCAGGAACTCATCGACCAATACTCGCTGGCAAACCGCGTCACGGCACAAACGCCGCCCGCATTCCTCATGCTCTCCGCCGACGACGGAGCCGTTCCGCCGGTTAACAGCATAGAGTACTTTACCGCACTCACCCGCCACAAAGTGCCTGTCGCCATGCACATCTACCCCACAGGCGGACACGGCTGGGGATTCCGCGACAACTTTGTCTACAAACGCCAATGGACCGGCGAACTGGAGAAATGGTTGCTCGTAAATATCATACGTAAACAATAACCTCACTTTATACGCTACATTACAATGATACACAATGCTCTTACCCGCTTATTGGCTTGCACGCTTTGTGTTGCCTCCCTGCCGCTGTCGGCACAAGAAGACCGGTACGGACAGATTACCAATCCCCGCCAACAGGGACTGAACCGGTTGGATGCGCGAAGCACGTTTACCTCGTACACCAACGAGGGAGATGCCATTACGAACGACCGCAAAACCGGAACCCTCCGGATGTCACTGAACGGCAAGTGGAAGTTTTACTACGTAGAGAACTTTGCCGACCGTCCCACTACCTATATGAACGAACGCTTCGACGACAAAACGTGGGCGGAGATTAATGTTCCGGGCAACTGGGAGCCACAGGGATTCGGCACACCTATTTATGTAAACACGGCTTACGAGTTTTGTTCGCCCGGCTACCCTCCCTACTGGGACAAACCCAATCCGCCGCTCGTACCCAACGACTGGAACCCCACGGGTACCTATCGCAAAGAGTTCGAACTGCCCGACACGTGGAAAGGCGACAAAGAAATATTCCTCAGTGCCGACGGTGTACGGGGTGCCGCCTACTATTACCTCAACGGTAAGTTCATCGGCATGAACAAACCCTCGAAGCTTCCCACCCGCTTTAATGTGACGTCTGCCATACGCAGCGGCAAGAACATACTCGCCATACAGGTGCATCGTTTCTCGGATGCCAACTATCTGGAGTGTCAGGATTTCTGGCGTATCAGCGGCATAGAACGCGAAATCTATCTGTATGCCACGCCCCAACTGCACATTGCCGACTTTAAAGCCGAGACTACGCTGGACGGCAACTACCGCGACGGCATCTTCAAACTCACCGTGTTGCTGAAGAACGAAGCCGACGTAGCTACGCCGGTAAGTGTGGCGTACCGCCTGCTGGACGACAAAGGCGAACAGATAGCCCAGTCGTCTATGCGTGCCGATGCTCATCAGGAACGAGTGGAGTTTACCGCCAAAACACTGTCGCAGGTGAAGCAGTGGAGTGCCGAAACACCTTCGCTCTACACGCTGGTTGTCAGTTTGACGCAAACCAATGGCGTGATGATAGAAGCTACTTCGTGCAAGGTGGGATTCCGAACGGTGGAGATAAAGAACAAGCAGTTGATGGTAAACGGTGTGCCTATCTTGGTGAAGGGTGTCAACCTGCACGAGCACAACGAGTTGACCGGTCACTACGTGGACGAAGCACTGATGAAGAAAGACTTCGAACTGTGGAAGAAATACAACGTCAACACCGTGCGCACTTGCCACTATCCGCAACAGGAACGGTTCTACGAACTGTGCGACGAATATGGCATCTATGTCATCGACGAAGCCAATATAGAGAGCCACGGCATGGGTTACGACCTGCGCGTGGGCGGAACGCTGGGCAACAACCCGCTGTTTATGGATGCCCACATAGAACGCACCGTGAATATGTATCAACGCGACAAAAATCACCCGTCGGTTATCATCTGGTCGCTGGGCAACGAGGCGGGCAACGGTATCAACTTTTATGCCACCTACAACGCACTGAAACTGCTCGACACCAGCCGCCCCATTCAATACGAACGTGCGGGACTGGAATGGAACACCGACATCTATTGCCCTATGTACACGTCGCCACAAGGCATCGAACGGTATGCACAAAACGAGGCAATGACACGCCCGCTCATCCTCTGCGAATATGCACACGCCATGGGAAACAGCTTGGGTAACTTCCAAGACTATTGGGACATCATCGAAAAGTACCCTATTTTGCAGGGGGGCTGTATTTGGGACTGGGTCGATCAGGGTATGGCTTCGTACACCGCCGACAAACGCAAGTACTGGTCGTACGGCGGCGACTATGGTGCCGTGGGAACGCCTTCGGACGGAGACTTCTGTATCAACGGTGTGGTCTATCCCGACCGCAGCGTGAAGCCCGCCACGGTAGAAATGGGCAAGGTGTACCAAAACATCAAGTTTACGGGGTACGATCCGCAGACGCGTACCATTCGCATCCGCAACGACTTCTCGTTTACCAACCTCAACAAGTATAACTTCTATTACACGGTGTCGCACAACGGCAAAGAGATTAAACGGGCGACGCTCGACAATATCCAAGCCCGACCGGGCGCCACCGCTACTTCTCCTCTCTTGGAAGCCATTCCGCGCGAAGAGATGGACGGCGGTGTGACGGTAGAGTTTTATGCCGCCATACGCACACCCGAACCGTTCTTGCCCGCAGGCTATGTCATCGCCCGCGAGCAGTTGGATATACAGCCGTTTGTGAAAGCTGCCGCCACAGGTTTGACTGCCGCCGTCGTAGACGAAACCGATGCGAAGGTGACGTTCCGCGGCAAAGAGTTCAGTGCCGTGTTCGACCGCACCAGCGGTGTGCTCACCTCTTATATATATAAGCGCAAAGAGTTGATACATGCCGCACAAGGGTTACGACCTTTCTTCTGGCGCGCTCCTATCGACAACGACTACGGCGCCCGTCTGCCCATACGACTGAAGGCATGGAAAGAGGCTTCGTATCAAGAACCTAAAGCCGAATCGTTTACCTTGTCGCGCGACGGCAACATACCGGTGCTGACGGTGACATACCGTTTCCCGCAAACCTCCGCCACATGGAAGATAATGTATCGTGTTTACGACAACGGTGCTATTAAGGTGGACAATCACTTTGTGTGCGAAGACGAGAAGGCGCCCATGATACCGCGAGTGGGGTTGCGTCTGCAACTGACACCCCTGCTTACCGACATGACCTACTACGGTCGCGGTCCCGAAGAGAGTTACAGCGATCGCTACACCTCGCAGTTTATCGGCGAATATACTACTCCTATCAAGAAACTCTACGAAGGCTACATCCGTCCGCAAGAAAACGAACATCGCACGGACGTCCGCTGGTGTGCAGTAACCCAACCGAAAAGTCGGGGAGGTCTGCTCTTTGTTGCCGATGATACCTTCGAGATGAATGTATCGAACTACCCGCTGGAAAGCTTCGATAGCGGAGAGACCATTGACAACGGACAGCCCCGCACCGACCAAACCGTGCACCGTCACCTCACCGACCCCTTGCCGCAACCTTTTGTAGATATGTTTATCGACTATCGCATGATGGGTTTGGGCGGCGACAACAGTTGGGGCGCACTGCCGCACGAACAATACCGCATTCAACCCGGTGAGGCACACTCCGTACAGTACGGTTTTACCCTTGTGCCGTTTAGTGCCAAGAGTAACTACAAAAGTCTCATCTCTAACTATTAACACAACATAAAAAAGCTGTTTTGATTTTAGTGAAAGCAACAATTGTTATGCCGCACACTAAAATCAAAACAGCCTCTAACACAGTGAAAGCAATGAACAAAAAGATGATTCCCCTGATATTGGCAAGTGTGCTGTGTAGCATGGTACACGTACAGGCTCAGTCTGTCGACCGCAGTTTGCTAAGCAGCGGTCTTTACTTCTTGGATATTCCCTACGTGGCACACACGCTGGAGGTAAACGGCAACAACGAACAGTTAGTGATCAACACCGACCAAATGGACTGCACCACCTTTGTGGAGTATTCCATAGCTATGTCGCTTGCCAAGAGAGCCGAAGATACCGGCGTGGACGAAAGGGACTTTTTTAATAAAGTGCAGCAACTGCGCTACCGCAACGGAAAGATTGACGGATATACCTCGCGCCTGCACTATGTGACCGACTGGATAAACAACGCCATCGAACACGGTTATCTGGAAGATGTGACCGCCGAACACGCACCCTACACGCAGGTCGTAAATCTGTCGTACATGACGGCACACCCCGACCAATACCCCCAATTGGCAGACTCGCCCGACAATGTAGCCAAGATGAAACAGATAGAACAATCGCTGTCGGGCAAAAGCTATCACTTTCTACCCAAAGCCGAAGTATCCGACTTCGGATTGCCTTGGATAAAAGAGGGCGACATTATCATCATTACCACCGACATTCCGGGCTTGGATGCTACGCACATGGGCATAGCCGACTATGTAAAAAGTAAGCTGTCGTTGCTGCACGCCTCCTCGCGCGAGAAGAAAGTGGCACTATCGGGCGTCACTTTGGCGGAACTGTTGAAAGAAAACCGTCGCAGCACGGGCATCCGTGTACTCAGAATAAAAGCCGGTAACGCTGTCGAATAATTGACGGCGTTACCGGCTTCCGGTATCTTTTCGGCTCGCGCAGGCTTATCCCACTATCTGCGGATAAATCACGTGTGGTGCATCAAGCACCTCGAAATAAGAGTTCTTGCTGATAAACTCGGGCACTATTTCTTTCATCGCCGCTACAATCTGCATTTGGTCGTAGGTGTAGCTCAAGTCTATTAATGCCTGAATATGCCGTTTAGCCACATTGAAATCGTATTCGCGCACGTTGGCAATACGTATCTTGTCGTGACTGGTAGGCTTCGTCAGCTCTTCGCAGCTCAATAGCTCTTCGTACAACTTCTCGCCGTGACGCAAACCGGTAAACTCAATGCGTACGTCCGTGCGTCCCGAAAGGCTGATCATGCGCTGAGCAAGGTCGACAATCTTAACCGGTTCACCCATGTCGAAGATATAGATTTCGCCACCGTTACCCATACATCCGGCTTCGAGCACCAGACGGCAAGCTTCGGGAATCGTCATGAAGTAACGGATAATCTCGGGGTGCGTCACCGTTACCGGACCGCCACGACGTATTTGGTCGCGGAAGCGCGGAATTACCGAACCGTTAGAACCCAGCACGTTGCCGAAGCGGGTAGTGATAAACTGTGTTGCGTGAGGCACCTTATCCCTTTGTAATTTCTTGGAAAGCGACTGAATGTATATTTCGCAGATACGTTTGGAAGCCCCCATTACGTTGGTGGGGTTTACTGCCTTGTCTGTCGAAATCATCACGAACTTATCTACCCCGTATTTCACCGAAAGGTCGGCTACCGTGCGGGTACCCAGCACATTTACCTGTATGGATTCCGACACATTGTCTTCCATCATAGGCACATGCTTGTAGGCTGCTGCATGGAATACATACTGCGGACGATACTCTTTGAAGATAAGTTCCATGCGGGTGGTGTTAGAGATATCGGCAATGGCTGTTACGGCATCGATGTTCCGCCAACGGTCTTGCAACTCCAGACGTATGTCGTGCAGCGGCGTTTCTGCCTGATCGACCAAGATAAGTTTATAAGGATTGAAGGCAGCTACCTGACGCATAATCTCGCTTCCGATAGAACCTGCGGCGCCGGTAATCAGCACACGTTTTCCTTCGAGTTGTGCGGCTACCTTTTTAATATCGATGTTGATAGGGTCACGTTGTAGTAAGTCTTCAATCTGAATTTCTTTCAGTTCGGCTACGGTTCCTCCGTCGGGGATACCGCTGTATTCGCTCAACGAAGCTGCGGTGAGTAACTTTATGTTATTCGCCAGCAACGTGTCGGTCAAGTTGGTGCGCTTCAGCATGTCCATTTTGGCGGGCGAGATAATAATGGTATGCACGTCGCGTTCGCTCAGCGTGGTAAGCAGATTCGAGTCGTTGGCATACACTTTTACGCCCATAATGGTTTTATCAATCAATTCCGGTTCGTCGGCAATAAATCCGCGCAGGCGATATTGGTTGTTTTGGATGACGCGCAGCGATTTGGCGATGTTCACACCCACTTCGCGGGCGCCGTATACAAAGACGTTACGGCTGCGGCGACTGTCAAAGCTCACCATATCGAAGATAACTTTGATGGCTACCCGCGAACAAATCATCAACGCGACATTAATGAGGTACGCCATAAAAAACACACCCACGGTGGTTAGCCCTACCGTTGCGCCGAGCACGAACGACAAAGCCATTAATATCGCATAACCCGACGTAAGCGAGATAAAAATGCGCATGATATCCACAAACGAGGAGAAGCGCAAAACATTAGAGTAAGTGTGAAATACACGGAAAAAGATGGCGTTAACAAGGATAGCCCACAACGTAGACGTATCCACGAATGACGTATTGCTTAGTACAGTTACAAAACTGTAGCGCAACACGTAAGCCAGCAGGATAGAGAAGAAGACCAACAAAAAGTCAAATAGCAAAATAGTCCATACTGGAAGCACTTTAACAGACACATACCTGTGAAAAAAATTATATCTCATAGACTCAATTATTACATTCAGCGGGGCAAAGGTAGATACTTTTTTACAAATACTACAAATTCGACTAAGAATAGTATCATTTTGAGACGTTTTTTTACCCCATCAGACATTTTAACTGAAATAGTATAGTAACGTTTCAAAGGGTAATTGGGTTCACAACAATATATAATTGCGATTGCAACGAGATAGAAACAGGGTGCACCGCCTCATTAGCACATTAGTCCATTGGCATATTAGCACATTGGCGCATTATTTCTTGTTTACGCACCACAATGTCACAATATTGTGCTTTTAGCTAACTCGCACTTTGTAAAAAACCTCTCTTTAAACTGCACGTTATGCATGATCTCCCGCAACTTAACTAACCAACTCGGCGAAAACAACGAATCATCTCCGCGGAAACAACGAATCATCCGCACGGAAACAACAAACTGTCGACGCGAAAACAACGAATCAATTGCCGGCTTAGCAAATTATCCCGGCAAGTTAAGCTGTATTTCCCGCCGAATTGTTGCGTTATCTCGGCAAGTTATCGCGCTAACTCGGCAAGATAATTTCATAAAGTCCTTTTTGGGGAAGTTTTTTCGCGCTGAACACGCTTTTTGTTTCTTGACATAATTTCCTTATATCTTTCTGGAAATGTGATAATTAAGTAGCTTATTTTACATAGTTTAACGCGCTATACGGCGACAAAAGTCACCGAGCCGTCCCTCAGTCCGAAATAAGCCCGTTTTTCGAGGCTTCGTTTGACGTTTTGACATTTTGATAATAATAATGTGCTAATGAGGCGATGCACTTTGAGAGATAAACAGATTCGTCGTAAACTCTGTATCTGTACGGTAAAATAGGAATGATTGGAAAAGAGAATCTGTGGAATTGAGAAGTGGTAGTATCCTGCCGCCGCAGGTGAGCCTCTTGTCGGATTCGAACCAACGACCCCGAGATTACAAATCACGTGCTCTGGCCAGCTGAGCTAAAGAGGCGGGTGGGTAAGCTATCTATATCGCGCCGCTACAACCAACTACCTTTGCTGCCGTCAAGCCCTGGAGGATTCGAAGGGAGCTGGCCGTATAGGACTTACCCGTTTTTTTTGCTTTTGCGGGTGCAAAGGTATATAAATCATTGGAACCACCAAGCCCCTCGTGTTACTTTTTTCTTCTTTAACAGGAATAGCAGGGGTAGACAAGGATATTATTTTTACCTTTGCGACCATTTAAAACCCCGACAACCGGATATACCCATGTTAGAAAATAGAATATACATGCAGCAATATGCCATGCTGTTCGGAACTTATTTAGGCGCGTTTTTAATCGTTGCATTCCTCATGCTTTTGTCGGGTATGCATTTTCCGTTCGGCCTATTTCTTTTTGTAGGTTTCACCCTTGTTTCTCCCTTTTTGGCGTACTTCCTCACGCGCCTTTACCGCGACCGTGTATGCGACGGACAGCTCAGCTTCGGACAGGGGTGGCTGTTTGTGGTGATGATGTATATGTTTGCTGCACTGTTGGTTGCCGCCGCCTACTACATCTACTTTCGTTATATAGACGGAGGGGCGATGATGCAGTTTATGGAGGGTCAGTTGGAACTGATGCGCAACACTTATACGGAAGAGACCATGCCGGGCATTACCAATCTGTTGGCGCAATACCGCACGATGCTCGACGAGGTAGCCGCTCTCAGACCGGTGGATATTGCTATCGGACAATTATCGAGCAACTTCTTCTTCGGCGTGCTGCTCGGCATCCCCATTGCATGGATAGCAAAACGACAAAATAACCCATAAACTATATAATAAAACAGGATGGATATTTCAGTAGTTATACCTTTATATAATGAGGTGGAGTCGCTGCCCGAACTCTACGCTTGGATAGAGCGGGTGATGACGGCACATTCGTTTACCTACGAAGTGATTTTTGTGAGCGACGGAAGTACCGACGGTTCGTGGCAGGTCATCGAAGAGCTTGGAAAGAGTTCGCCCTACGTACACGGCATCAAGTTTCGTCGCAACTACGGCAAGTCGGCTGCTCTCTACTGCGGATTTGCACAGGCACAGGGCAATGTGGTGATTACTATGGATGCCGACCTGCAAGACAGTCCCGACGAAATCCCCGAACTCTACCACATGATTACGGAAGAAGGCTACGACTTAGTGTCGGGTTGGAAGAAAAAACGACACGACCCTCTTTCCAAAACACTCCCCACCAAACTGTTTAACGCTACGGCACGACGTGTATCGGGTATTAAAAACCTGCACGACTTTAATTGCGGACTCAAAGCCTACCGTAGCGAGGTGGTGAAAAACATTGAAGTGTATGGCGAGATGCATCGCTACATTCCTTATATTGCCAAGAACGTCGGCTTTGTACGCATCGGCGAAAAGGTGGTGCATCATCAGGCACGTAAATTCGGAAAGACTAAGTTCGGTGGACTGAACCGTTTTGTGAACGGCTATCTGGACTTAATCACGCTGTGGTTCTTGTCGACTTTCGGTAAAAAGCCTATGCACTTCTTCGGATTGCTGGGTTCGCTGATGTTTATGTTGGGCTTCATATCGGTTATCGTGGTGGGAGCCAGCAAACTCTATAACATGACGCACGGACTTGCTTACCGGTTGGTGACCGACTCTCCCTACTTTTTCCTGTCGCTTACCGCCATGATTATAGGAACACTGCTGTTTCTTGCCGGATTCTTGGGCGAACTTATATCGCGCAACTCCACCGAACGCAACCATTATCAAATAGAGAAAAATATATAATAATCTGCCAATTTGCTAATATGCTAATGAAGAATAAAACAACCCGCCACTGTCCATTGTCCGTTGTCAATGGTCTATTCCTAATAAAGTCTTGTGTGGCGTTGCTGTGCATCGTAGCGTTGACGGTTGCCTGCAACGACGACGAAGACTGCTCGCTGAACGGTCGCCCCATGATGACGTGCAA
>JAISHU010000037.1 GCA_031262385.1 Mediterranea sp. (in: CFB group bacteria) | reverse complement strand
AAAATCAAAACAACTTCTTATATCTCTTCTGCCTCGTCGATATTGAAGTAATCTTTCAGCTCTTTTGCGGCAGAGTTGTCGATGTTGTGGATATCGCGGATAATGACACCGTTTTCGAGCAGCGCAATGCGTTCGCATACGTCTACGGTGTGGTTGAGGTTGTGGCTGGAGATGATAACCGTGGCATTGTGCTCTTCGTTGAATCGTTTGAGCAGGTACTTGATGAGCGACTGCGAACTGGGGTCGAGGAAGTTAAACGGTTCGTCGAGGATAAGGATGCTCGGATAGTGCAGCATAGCGGAGATGATACCGATTTTCTGCTTATTGCCCGCCGAGAAGTTGCGGATGTACTTCTGCTGTCCCAACACTTCGCCGTTCATAAAGCGTTCGAAGGGTTGCAGACGTTCGTCAACCTCTTCTTTCTTTAGACCGTACATGCGTCCGATGAAGTAGAAATACTCTTCGGGGGTGAGGTAGTCTATGAGGAAGCCATCGTCGATGAAGGCGCCAAGCTCTTTTTTCCACGTTTCGCTCTTACTAACGTCGATGTCGTCGATAGTGACATTGCCGCGGTCGGCGCGCAACAAGTCGAGCATCAGGCGGAAGAGAGTGGTCTTGCCTGCTCCGTTGTTGCCCACCAAACCGATGGTTTCGCCTACGTTGATAGTGTAAGTTTCTATATCTACGGCACGCTTTGGTCCGAAGTCTTTTTGTAATTCAGTGATACGAATCATTGAGTTTAAGTTTTTAAGTTTTGAGTTTATTAGTTTTAAACAGTGATTGGCACTCGTCAAACAGTGACTCACGTTTGCCAATCAAGTGATTCACGTTTGCCAAACACGTGATTCATGTTCGCCAATCACGTGATTCACGTTTGCCAATCACTTGATTGACGAACGTCAATCAAGTGATTAGCGTTGGCGACTGTCGCGAAAGCCCTCCATATTTTGGTAACGGCGCGCCATAAAACGGTGATAGATATTCTTCAACCACAGATTGGATGTCAGCATAAAGCCTGCACCGATAATCATAAGCACCCACGACGTTGCCGTTGCTCCAAACAGCGCGTTCAACGCGAAGAAGAGTATCATCGGCACACTGAAAGCGAGGGCACCGATAAGGTTTTGCCAGCCTGTACCCATATTGCCCCGTCCGGTCATTTTGCTTTGCAGGTCGATGGTACGGTTGTTGAAGACCGCCAGTTGAAATATGCCGAAGTAGACGGCACCGGAGGTGAAAATCATACATGCAATGCACGACAGCAAGGTCAGTTTCCCTATTATCATGACGGGTATCATCAACACAAAGGGGATAAGCAGAGCCAAAGAATAGACGACGTACTTGGCACGCAACAAACTGTAAATGGCTTCGCGCCGACTCATCAGTCCGTCGATGTAGTTGCCTTCGTACCCCATGATGTAGGTCAGGCTGATAGCTGCGATGCCGATGTAGTTATAGATAAGGATAAATCCTTTCATGAAGCCAGTGTCGTATATATCGGAGAGGGTGAGTATCAGGCAGAAAAAGAAAATAAGCAGCGTCATCATACGCAGGTTGTTTTTGGTAACCTTATTGCGCAGCAGTAGTTTCAGTTCCAAGCGGATGTATTCGCCTATCTCGCCGTAGCGGTCTAAGAATTTATACTCCGAAACGCGCTTCACCCGGGTGTCTTCCACTTTGTTGATTTCGCTGTACATCTGCGCTTGTATCACAGAGCGGTTGATAAGCCAGAACAGGGCTATAACCACTACCACCCCCGCAAAAGCAAGCAGGTCGCCTGTGATGAAACCTCCGCCCAACAGCATCGACCAGTAGAAAAAGTTATTATTATCGGGCAGGGCTGCCGAAATAATCATCAAACCGATGATGCCGGCATAGACCACGAGAGGCAACAGTACCCACCAAAGACGTTCGCCTATAAGCGTGCGGCACAGCAGGTACCAGTAGTTGTTGAGCACCATTAATAGCCAGATGCCTATGTTGTAGGTCAGTACGCCCCACAAACCGTAGAACTTCCACACTGCCAGTATGCTGAAGGGCACAAAAAAGAACAGCCAGAACAGGTTGTAGCCACTCAGTCCCGAGCGTATCAGCAGAAAATCTATCAGTCGTTGCTTGCGTAGCGGCAGCAGCAGGTAGGGCTTTATCTCTTGCGAGGGTGTGGTTTGGAAGGCAAAACGAAATAGAAAGTCTATTATCATGAAAAACACCAGTCCGCAGTTCAGCGTGTCGTAAGCTTCGCGGGGTAGTTCTTGGAAAGCCAAGGCTATCGCCACGCCGCCAAAGATGAGATAGCCTATCCAAAAGATAGCCATGACGTAGACAAAGATTTTGCCGAACTTGTTTTTTTCGTATAAAGGATTACGTTTCTCCGCCAGCTTACCATGCCGGCGGAGTTCTAAGAAAAGGCTCATAGAGTACTGTTTGAATTATTTCATTGTTACTTCTATTTGGTTGCCCTGTTTCAACAGGTCGGCAGCAAAGTGTTGCACTTCACCGGCAGTAATGCCGTTCACCAGTTCGGTATATCCCTTGACGCGGTCGATGCCGTACAAATGGTGATTCATAAGGTTCCCCAGCCAATAACTGTTTTCTTTTTGATTGTCGGCATAGGTTTTGAGTATATACTCTTTTACCTTTGTCATTTGTTCGGCGGTGGGACCTTCGGTGGCAAACTTCTTCAGCAGGTCGGTAACGAGGGTGGTGAGTCGATCTTTCTTCTCGGGGTCGGTTTGGAACACAATCTGCAAGATGCCCTCTTCCTTGGGGTACTTCATCATCTGTCCGCTGGCACTAACGCTGTAGGTGCCGCCCTCTTTTTCGCGTATCTCCTCCGTATATACCATGCGCAAAATCTGCGACATGTAGTCCATTAGCAACAGGTTCTTTTCGGTATAATGAATCTTGCCGTTGTAGAACAGCACTACGGTAGCCATAGGCGTTTGCTGCTCCTTGGTATATTCGTTTTTGAAGGTGCCTTTGCGGAAATCCGTGTGGGTATCTTTCCAATGTTCTTTGCGGTGAGTTGCCGGCAAACTGCCCAAGTATTGGGCGATGAGGGGTTTCATCGTTTCCATGTCGATGTTGCCCACAAAGTAGAAGGTAAAGTCGCTGGCATCGGCAAAGCGGTCGGCATGAATATCGAGGATGCGACCGTAGTCTATGTCGTCAACCATTTCGGGCTTCATATAGACGATGCGCGGGTTGTTGCCGTAGAGTGCCATCTTCAACGAGTCGTTGATGCTTGCCAGCGGATTTGCCTGCATGCTTTCGAGTTCGGCGCGGGTGCGGTTCTTGAACGAAGTAAAGGCTTCGTCGTCGCGGCGGGGAGCTGTGAAGTAGAGATAGGTGAGTTGCAGCATGGTCTCGAAGTCTTTGGGCGAGCACCTGCCGTTGACATATTCTTCCCGTGCGTTGACCGAAGTGCCGACGCTGACCTTCTTACCGGCAAGTATCTTGGGCAGGTCGGTGGCACTGAAGTTACCCAGTCCGCCTACGTCGGATACCGAGTTGAGGTATTCCAAGCTCAGCGCGTCTTTATTGGGATACTGCGAGTTACCGCCGTCGCTTACGCTGTTCATCATAATTTCGTCGGCTTTAAAGTCGGTGGGCTTGAGGTACACCGTTACTCCGTTGTTCAGCGTCAGTTTGGTAGTTCCGTAAAGCTGTCCGCTCTCTTCGCTTACAATCTTTCCGCCGGTGGGCAGCTCTTTCAGCAACGGTTCGTCGGAAACTTTATCCACGTAGGGTTGCAGGTCGAGGCTTTGCATGCCTTTGAGTTGCGCCAACAGCTCCTCTTTGGTGGGGTAGGTGACGCCCTCTTTGGTGGGAGCAGCCAGTATCACGACTTCGTTTTTGCCGTTAATAAGTTGCGGCAGAATGGTGTTGATAGCTTGCAGCGGCAGGTTGGGAGCCAACTGGTTCATCATTGTGTAGGTGGTTTCTATACCGGGGATAGGCGTGTTGTCTAAGAAAGCACGTACATACTGTCCTACGTACGATTCGCTGCGGGTCTTTTCGCGTTCGTTGTAGGAGGTCTCCAGCGATTTCAGGAAGTTGGCGCGGGCACGTTGGTATTCGGCTTCGGTAAAGCCAAAGCGACGGGCGCGTTCCACCTCCTGCAAGATAGCTTTGTAGGCGGCATCAATGCCTTCGGCTTTGCTTGTAGCAGAAACATTAAACGCGTCTTTGGTGCTTGCAAGGAAGAAACTGCCGTAACTGCTGTATGCCTGTACAAAAGGCGGATTGGGCTGTTGGGCTATCTCGGAGAGGCGTTCGTTCAGCATGGTGGAAACCATAGAAGTAAGATAGTTCTGTAACAAGTAAGCGATGGTGTTGCGTTGCTCGCGCGGCATAGCATCGGTTTTAAAGTAAATCTCTATGCTGGGGCTGTCTACCTCTTTGTCGGTACCTATGGCAACGATAGGCTCGTCGTTGTCGCTCACCGGATAGTACACCCGTTCGGCAGGATTTACCGGTTTGGACACATCGGCGAAGAGTGCTTTAAGCTTTGCTTCCACAGCATCCACGTCGATGTCGCCTACGATGATAAGTCCTTGCAGGTCGGGGCGATACCATTTGTGGTAGTAGTCGCGAATATCTTTATAGGGGAAGTTGTTGATAACGTCGATAGAGCCTATGGGCATGCAGTCGGCGTATTTGTCGCCGGGGTAGATCGTGCTTTGCAGGTCGGTGTAAACGCGCATGATACCGCTGTTGCGGCTGCGCCACTCTTCGCGGATTACTCCGCGCTCTTTGTCTATCTCATCGTCTTTGAGCAAGATGTAGTTCGACCAGTCGTGCAGAATCATCAGGCAGGAGTCCACCACACCGGCACGCTCGGTAGGTGCGTTGCTGATGTTGTACACGGTTTCGTCTATGCTGGTATAAGCATTGAGATTATTGCCGAACTTGATGCCTACCGATTCGCACCAAGCCACAATGCTCGGTCCGGTGGCATCGCCGGGGAAGTTTTTCGTGCCGTTGAAAGCCATGTGTTCCAAGAAGTGCGCCAAACCGCGTTGTTGCGGCTCTTCTTGTATGGAACCCACCTTTTGAGCAATGTAGAAATCCGCTCTGTTAGCAGGCAGATTGTTGTGACGAATGTAATAAGTAAGTCCGTTGTCCAGATGTCCCACGCGCACTTTGGGGTCGACAGGCAGAGGAGACAACATTTGCTGTTGGGCGTGCACATATCCCAACCCGCAGCATAGAGCTAACAGGATAAGGGGGCGCTTAATAGAAACGTTTTTCATACGATGTGTTTATTTTAGAAGTTAATAACGATGCAAATATATTGGTTTTTTACTTGTTTACAAGATATTCGCGCTTAAACATGTCAATAAAAAGTAAAAACAGTGCAATGAGCAACGGTCCGAAGATGACACCCATAAAGCCGAATACGGGCAATCCCACAATGACACCGAAGATGGTAACCAGCGGGTGAGTGTCCGCCATTTTTTTCTGAAGGATAAAGCGTATCAGATTGTCGAGCTGGGCAACAATAAGCGAACCGAACAACACCAGTCCGATGGCGTTAAACCAGTTGCCCGACAACGCCATGATGATAGCCACGGGTAGCCATATCAGCGCACTGCCCACCATAGGAATGATTGTGGCAAAGCAAGTCAGCAGTCCCGCCAACCACAAATTGGGTACGTCGAAAAACCAATAGCCAAATGTTGCTACGGCGCCTTGAATAACCGCCAGTAACGGGATGCCTATGGCGT
>JAISHU010000103.1 GCA_031262385.1 Mediterranea sp. (in: CFB group bacteria) | reverse complement strand
AGCAGTGCCACAATTACCAAGACGGCATTGGTTTTAAGTGAATTTCTCATGATTCATCCTTGATTCTTCTTTTTTTTTCATTTCTTCGCTGTCAAAGGTAGTGAGTTTGCAGGTGCTTGATGACAATGATAAGACTAAATAACACTTTTGGTAAGACTTAATAAGTCGGTAAGCCTCGTTTGGTGACTGAATTATGCCGTACTTTGTCGTCAAACTAAAACGTATCAAATCTATGAAGATTCCTTATCTACTTCTCGTCTTTGCTTTTAGTACCGCGGTTGCCATGGCGCAACAACCCGAACGTACACTCTCTGCCGACAGCATCATTACTACCGACGGCAGGCTGGACAGTTTGTATCAATCGCTGCCCGAAATTATGGTAACCGGCGAACGCCCCATTGTGAAATCGCAGCAAGGCAAACTGGTGTACGACCTGCCACGACTGATACGAAACCTGCCCGTGGACAATGCCTACGATGCAGTGAAAGAGTTGCCCGGTGTAGCCGAGGTAAACGGTAGCATCACACTGGGAGGCATGCCCGTTACCATTGTTCTCAACGGAAAAGTCACCACCCTAAGCACCGAACAACTCAATGCGTTGCTACGCAGCACACCCGCCTCGCGCATCGAAAATGCCGAAGTGATGTACAACGCTCCCGCCCGCTACCAAGTGCGTGGTGCGCTTATCAATATTACCCTGAAACAGCACAGCGGTGCACAGTCGCTGCAAGGCGAACTCTACGGCAAGTTTGCACAGCAATACTACGAGGGTACTAACGGACGCATCAGCCTGCTGTATGGTAGCGGTAAGTTTTCTACCGATTTGCTCTATTCGTATAACTACGACCACAGCTATCGCAATACCCTTAAAACCGCTTTACACACCTTGGCGGACGGCACGGTGTACCCCATTTCGAACGACGAAAACAGTCGCTACCGTCAAAACCTGCACGATGTACGTTGGGGTGCCGACTACAACTTCGGCGAAAATCACACGCTGAGTGCCGTTTACACCGGTTCGTACGGCAATGTGCACAATTGGAAGGATATTCACGGTTCGCAGAAGTCGGATACTTATCAGCGCAGTCCCGACCAACTACACAACGTCCGTGTGGACTACCAAGCTCCCTTTGGACTGCGCGCCGGTGTCGAAACCACCTATTATCATTCGGGTACCGTGCAGTGGCTCAACAGTGCCATGGAGGGAGAGACGATGGCGTTTCGTACCGAAGATAGTCAGCGCATCAACTCGTGGAAGTTCTTCTTGGCGCAAGAGCATAGCTTGGGCAAAGGCTGGGGGGTGAACTACGGAGGTGTGTACTCCACCGCCGTAGACAACAGCTACCAATACTACTACGACGCACAAAGCGGGGGCGGTGCCGTTATCCCCGACAATATGCGGTCGCGCCGCCGCGAACAGACACTCAATCTCTATGGCGGATTCAACAAGAGCTTCGGCAAATTCTCGCTGGATGCTTCGCTGGCGGTGGAACATTACCAAACATCGGTGTGGGACAAGTGGGACTGGTATCCCGTGCTGAACCTTACTTATATGCTTACTCCCGGCAACATCTGGATGCTGGCGCTGAGCAGCGATAAAAATTACCCGGGCTATTGGGCGGTGCAAAACGCAGTGTCGTATCTCGGCGGCACTTACTCCGAAGTGCAGGGTAACCCGTTGCTGCGACCGTCACAAGCGTATCAACTGTCGCTTACACGTATCTTTCGCGGCAAGTATGTATTTCAAACTTGGTTCACCCATACCAAAGACTACTCCACACAGTTGCTCTACCAATCGTCGCAACGCTTGGTGGAAATCTATAAGTATATCAACTTTAACTACTCACAACAGGCGGGCGTACAAGCTTCACTGCCTTTCGACATACAGTCGTGGCTCAGTTCGCGCCTCACTCTTACGGGCGTGTGGCAGCACGAACGTGCCGACGACTTCTGGGACATGCCCTTCGACCGTGCTATCTTTTGGGGCATGGCTAACCTCACCAATACCTTTACCTTGAGCAGCAAACCCGACTTGAAGCTTACGCTCACCGGAATGATACGCAGCACGGCACACCAAGGTCTCTACGACCTGCCTTCGTCGGGCAATGTCAATGTGGCATTGCGTTACGGCTTTGCCGACGGCAACGGCATCATCAATCTTTATGCCAACGACCTCTTCGAGACAGGCGGCATATCGCCCCGTATCCGTTACAAGACGCAGAACGTGACCAATCATTACAGTACCTTCCGCGAAGTAGGGGTGTCGCTGACATGGAAATTCGGCGGATATAAAGAGAAGAAGCGCGAGGAGGTAGACCGCTCGCGCTTCAAGTAGAAGTTTGCTAAAAAAAGGGAGTGACAGGCATGCTAATTGTGTCTGTCGCTCCCTTTACATCTCTCATGAAAAAAAACTAAAAACCTATCATAATCTAAGAAACGGTTAAATCCAAAACGGTTTCTAAGAGCCTGATGCATTTCGCATCTTGTACACAACTACTTATTGCTGCGAAACTTTCGTCCATGACGTCATTTCATGATTATAATTAGAATGTGGAATGATGTTTTATTTGTGAAGAAGGAATTCCTCCCCTGTCCAAAGACAGGAGAGGAAGCCAGCATGGGCTATAATCATTACCACGCATGCTGCATATATTTGTGGATTGAGATGAAATGTAATTGTTGAGGTTCGTATTTCTATGTGTTTGTTTCACAGAAATCTTACGTCACAAAGGTAAGGGCTGTCGCTACGGGGGAAAAATGAAACGACGCGTTTGTGGTCTACTTTAAGAGATGAATGGAGGAAAAGTTGTCTACTTTAAGGTACGGAAGAGGGGCAAAGCACCTGAATTGTCTACAATTAGACACAGCGAAAGGGTGTGTGTCTTATTTTTGAGGCGGCGGGCGGTGTGCGTGACGTATTTGTGAGGTTGCCGCAACGCATTGAAATCGATAAAAAAGAAAAAGCATCTGCCGAACAATGAATGTTTCGCAGATGCTTTTTACATACTACTATTATTATAATGACTTGTGCGGGTGATAGGACTCGAACCTACACGCCTCTCGGCACCAGATCCTAAGTCTGGCGCGGCTGCCAATTACGCCACACCCGCGTGTGAGGCTTTTTGAAAGCGGGTACAAAGATACATGTTTTTTTTATTTCAGCAAATTTCGGGCACTTTCTATGAGTGTGTCTATGCCGTTCCTTTCGTCTTGGCTGTTCATGTCGATTTTCACATCGGGGTCGATGCCGAACTCTATCTGCTGTTTGTCGGCATCCAGATGAGGGCTTGCCGAAAAACGTACGCCCCAGCCGTTGGGCAGTTCGGACGAGAAGGGGAGACCTGCACCGCCGCCGGTTTTATCGCCCAGCAAAGTGACTTGCGGCAGGTAGCGCATGGCATTCACAAAATCGTTGGTGGCACTAAAGGAGTGACGGTTGGTAAGTACTATCGCTTTTTTCTGCCAGCGAATGCTTTCGGACGGGTCCAGATAGACGGGCACCGGCTCGGAGAAATCGCTGTGTCCTTTGCCGGTCTTGTGCTGTATGTAACCGGTGAGTACCCGTTCGTTGGTAAAGCGGGCTGCAATACGGGTGGAGTTGGTGAGGTTGCCGCCGCCGTTGTTGCGGATGTCGATAATCAGTCCGTTGCACACAGCGAGGTAAGAGAGCACCTGATCCAGATTGCCTTCGCCCACGCCGTCGGAGAAAGAGTCGTAGCGTATGTAGCCGATGTTATCGTTGAGAATGGTATATTTCAGTCCACCTGCAATGCGGTAGGTACGCCCGAGGTATTGTTCGATGATGCTTTCGTTGTAGTTGCGCGGATAGTCGAGGTACCAGTCCCAGTAGCGGGCGGTGTTGGAGGCGCTGTAAAGGTTGACGTGTCCGTCTTTCAGTTCGGCAAGCATGTTACCCAGCACTTCAAACAGACCGTCGTTGCTCATGTCGGGAGTTATCAGCGGTTGGTATTGCCGGCGTATGGCTTCCCAGTCTATCTGTTTGTAGTCCAAGAAGCAATATTGTTCGTCTACAATCGTCCACAAGGCTTCGAAATTTCCCTGCGGGGTATTATCGAATTTCTCTTCGCCGATGCAACCTGCCGGAAGCAGAAGCAAAAGCAGCAGAAGTAACTGTCCACCGCTAAAGAGATGCCGTATGTTTGAGGATTTATTCATCGTTACCTTAGTTTACCAAGACAAATTTCTTAACTACACCTATCATAAATACATGTGAGTAGGTGTGGGTGCGGATGTCGTTGACCGACGATTGCTGTGCATCCCACAGGTAAGCCAATCGCATGTTGAGTTTACCCACAGGGAAGTCCGCCGTAAGCATCTGTCGCAATGACGGTTGGTTGTGCAGTGAGGTGAACTTAACGACACCGTCGGCATTGCCCAGCGAAAAGATTTCGTAGTACGACTGACCGTAGTGGGGCGAGAACATCACCCCTGCCACCGGCAGGTTCAGTTGGTAGCGTAAGGTAATGGGGTAGCGTTTGATGCGCAAGTTCCACACCGCCATGCCCGAAGCGTCCAAGTTGGCGTAGGCACGTGCCGAAGCAGGGTTGTTGCCGTTGCGCAGGTTGTAGACAAAGCCGCCGTTGAGATCAATCAACGCACCTGCCAGCAAGCGGAAGTTGGCTGTAAGGGGGAAGTTGTAGTGCAAACCGTAGTTCCAGTTTGCCAATCCCGAAAAAGTGTTGTTGTTGTCCACCCGGTTGTGTGTGTAGCCCAAGTCTATCTGGAAGAGAGTCTGTCGGGAGATACGTCCCTGCATCCACGAAGTCATGCGGGTACTTTCGCGCGAAATACGAAAGTCCACCCCTTTGTACTCCTGCGGAGAGAGATAGGTGTCGTACACGTTGGCAAAACCGGCTCCGTAGAGTGTGGCACGTGTAATCTCTTGCGACCGTAACTGTTGGCTACTCAATAGCAAAAGTGCGGTAAGTGCAACTATGGCATATTGCTTTAACACATTTGTATCTATTATTCTCGTTTAAAATAGAGTCATTTGTCCGTCTTCGCTTTCGGGAGTGAAGTTATCGGTATTGTCTGTTTCCGCCTCTTCGTCCTCCCTATCTTCTATGGGAGTTTCGGGTCGTTGAACAGGTTCCAGTTCGTTCACTGCTTCGACGGCATAGGTGGTCAGTCGCCTGCCGTGTGCTTTCACGCCTCTGACAACGGTAAACTCGCTGACTTCAATTGTCAGCGGGGCGCGGAAGTCATCCAACTCTCCAAACACCACCTCCAATCGCGGGTATGGTTCGTCGGTGAGCAAAATAAGGCGGCTCTTTTTGTTGTCGCCCAAGAAGTTTTGCCGGCGTACGGAAGCATCGGCATTGAAACGTTTCACATACGGATAGTTTTGCAGGTCGGCATCGTAAAGCACGGCAGTCCACACCTTGGCGGAGTCATATTTCTCCAGTACGCGGATATTATCTTCGTAGTGGTTGCTCAAGTCGATGTTGGTGGTGTAAAACTCTCCGTTGTCGAGCATCACCAAGATGCTGTCGTCGTTTTGGAATTCACCCAAGAACTCGCCTCGTCCGTCGTAGTTGAGGCGCAGCACGTCATAATCGAACCACACCTTGCGTCCTCCCAGCGTAGAGGCACCCCGCTCTTTGAGCGATATTTTGAGTACCGGATTCTTAGTAAGACGATTACCCCGCACGTGGCGCGATTTAATGGGGACTTTGCTGAAGTCTTCCTCGAACACCTTCAGACGCAGGCGCGGATTGGGGCGCAGGGCTACCTTGATAATCTCGGCTTCACCGTTGGGGTTGGCACTGAGGTAGAGGATGCGCGAATCGGGCGTACCCACTGTCACGTCGTATTCGCGGTCGCGCTGCACCGAAGTGATATTGAATCGCTTGATATAATACGAGCTTTCCTTGCCGTCCTGATACGCCACATTATATATGGTGCGCTTGTCGTTGCGTTTAAAGACGTTGATGTAGAGAATGTTTTTGCCCACGAACTTCTTGTCCGCCACGAGTGTAACAATGTATTTGCCGTTGCGGAAGAAGACGATGACCTCGTCCATGTCCGAACAGTTGCATACAAAGCAATCTTTTTTCAGTGAGGTACCTATGAAGCCTTGTTCGCGGTTGACATAGAGTTTTTGGTTGGCTTCCGCCACCTTGCTGGCTTCTATCACGTCGAAGTTGCGCAACTCGGTGCGTCGCGGGAATGCCTTGCCGTATTTCTCTTTCAGCATCAGGAACCAGTTGACGGTATAGGTCACGATGTGTTTCAGGTGATGCTCTATCTCCTTGACCTCCTTCTTCATGCGGGCAATGGCTTGGTCGGCTTCGTCGGCATTGAATTTGATGATGCGCTTCATGCGAATCTCCATGAGTTTGAGGATGTCCTCTTTGGTTACTTCGCGAATCATGGAGGGATAGAACGGTGTCAGTCGTTCGTCGATGTGTTCGCAGGCGGCATCGATGCTTTTTGCCTTTTCGTATTCGGGGTCTTTGTAGATGCGTTCTTCGATAAATATCTTTTCCAGCGAAGCCAGATGAAGGCTTTCCAGAATCTCCTCTTTGCGTATCTCCAGTTCCCTTTGCAGCAGATGCAGCGTGTTGTCTGCCGATTTGCGGAGCACATCGCTCACGGTGAGGAAGTGCGGCTTTTGGTTGTCGATGACGCAGCAGTTGGGCGAGATGCCCACTTCGCAGTCGGTAAAAGCGTAGAGTGCATCGATGGTTTTGTCGGACGATACGCCCGGTGCCAGATGCACCAATATTTCCACGTCGCTGGAGGTGAGGTCTTCCACCTTACGGATTTTAATCTTGCCTTTCTCGCCTGCCTTCACAATGGAGTCGCAGATACCCGTAACGGTTTTGCCGTAAGGGATTTCGCGAATCACCAGCGTTTTGTTATCCATTTTCTCTATCTTGGCACGCACGCGCACCGAGCCGCCCCGTTCGCCGTCGTTGTATTTCGCCACGTCAATAGAACCGCCGGTTTGGAAGTCGGGATAAAGTCGGAACTCCTCTTTGTTGAGGCAACAGATAGAGGCGTCGCACAGTTCGTTGAAGTTGTGCGGCAATATTTTAGACGCAAGTCCCACCGCAATACCCTCTACTCCTTGTGCCAGAAGCAGGGGGTATTTTACGGGGAGTGTGATTGGTTCTTTGTTGCGTCCGTCGTACGACAGCTTCCACTCGGTAGTTTTGGGGTTAAAGATAACGTCGAGTGCAAATTTGGAGAGGCGCGCCTCGATGTATCGAGGCGCTGCGGCGCTGTCGCCGGTGAGGATGTTACCCCAGTTACCCTGACAATCTATGAGCAAATCTTTTTGTCCCAGTTGCACCAATGCATCGCCAATGGAAGCATCACCATGCGGGTGAAACTGCATGGTATGCCCCACGATGTTCGCCACTTTGTTGTAGCGTCCGTCTTCCATGCGTCGCATGGAGTGCAAGATGCGTCGTTGCACGGGTTTAAGTCCGTCGTTGATATGGGGCACGGCGCGTTCCAGTATCACATACGACGCATAGTCCAGAAACCAGTTCTGGTACATGCCGTTCAGTTGATACCTTCCGCCGCCGTCTTTTACCTCGGCGGGTTTGTAATCCGAATGACCTTCGTCGTTGTCGTCGTAGTCCACCGGAATCTCTTCCGATTGTTCGTCGCGGATTTCGTCTTCGGTGGGTTCAAAGTCTTCGCTCATGCTCTTGTCGGGTTTTTTGTGAGGTTTAAAACAGTTTGGCAGGATATTCGCCGGCATCTACCAATGCCTGAATCTTGTCGACCACGCCTTGACGGTCGGCGGCATAGGTCACGCCGAACCACTTGCTGGTGGTGTCGAGCACCTTTACGCGTGCGGTACCGTCGTTAACGAGTTTGTTAACCATTAGCGGTATGAAGTATTCTGCTTTGAGGTTGTTGCTGTTTTCGGTAAGGAACGTTTTGAAGTACTCTTCGGAGTAGTCAAAATAGTCGGGAGTAAAGCCCCACATGTTCATGGACACCGGCGTGTTGTCGTCGATGGTTTGCGTTGTACCGTTTTCGTCGGTGAACGTGATTTTGCCGTCGATGCGTTCGATGGCGGTACGTTCTACCACCGTGGTGAGGTAGCCTTCGTCGTTGGTGCCACACACACCGCGTGCCACGCTTCCGCTTTCCGACAGGGTGTTGCCCACACGATAGCCTACCATGCAGTAGTCGTTTTTCTTACCGCTCATTTCGCTCAGCGCTTTACCCAGCACGGCGAAGCTGTCGCGTCCGTAGAAGTCGTCGGCATTGATTACGGCAAACGGTTCGTTGATAACATCCTTGCCCATCAGCACGGCGTGGTTGGTTCCCCACGGTTTTACGCGTCCTTCGGGGCAGGTATATCCTTCGGGCAGATTGTCTAAAGCCTGAAACACCAAGGCAACGGGAATATGGTTCTCGTATTTACTCAAAATTTTGTCACGGAAATCTTGTTCAAAGTCTTTGCGGATGACAAAGACCACTTTTCCGAATCCCCCGCGAATAGCGTCGAAGATTGAATAATCCATAATGGTTTCACCGTTGGGTCCCAGACCGTCTAGTTGCTTCAAACCACCGTAACGGCTGCCCATTCCGGCAGCGAGTACAAATAAAGTCGGCTTCATTCTTTTGATTTCTATTTAATGAATTAAGTAATATCCTACATTTTTTTTCGGCGCAAAAATAGTGAATTATTTTCGAAAGTCGACAATAAAGGCTTCCCGCATCCAATTGGCGAGTGCCTGTCGATTATCACTTATTACAAACCGACGCTGGTCGAAGCTGTTGCGCAAGTTGCCCAGTTCCACAAACAATCCCACGGGCGAGGTATTGTTGAGCACATACAGATTGCGGGTGCTTACGGTTCCCGAGAATCCCCGATTGGGTTGATGACGGTCGTATTTTTGTTCGAACGTCTGTTTCATCCGTCTTGCCAAGCGTAACCCCAGTTTGCTGTTGCGGGCATGGTAAAAAAAGACATCCACCTGATGTCGGGCACTGCGGCTGTCCACATGCAGGAAAATGGCGCGACAATATTTGTATTTCTGTCGGTCTTTGCGATAGAGTGTGTTGATGGCGGCGCTCCGTTGCCGCAATCGTGCCGATTGGCTCAGCGGGATAGACTGTCCCATGCAGGTTTCGCGTTTACTGTTGTTCAGGTAGCGATCGTCGCGAATGCCGTCTTTGGCATCTTGAATGATGATATAGACCTTCGCACCTTCCTGCATCAGCCCCCGTGCCAGTCGCAAAGCCACGTCGTAGGCATATTCGTCTTCGTGCAGTTCTCTGTTTCCCACTTTGCCGATAGCGCCCGGGTCGGGACCTCCGTGCCCGCTCACCACATAGAAGCAAGCACCCGCCAACCGGTTACCGGTCACTTTAACGTTGGACAGTGCTCTCCCGAATAGCGGTTCGCGCACGGTAGAAGGCGTGGCTCTTTGTGCAGAGAGAGCACTACTGACGAGAAGTGAGCAGAGAATCAATATAATTTGGCGCATGATGACGTAATAGTAATGACTGCAAAAGTAAACAAAAGAAGCGAACAAGCAGCAGGAGAGTTACAAAAATGCAGTTAGAACTTTCCAGTAAGCGAAGCCCCCTGCAATGACTCTGCCATCAAAATACCTAAAAGTAGGGATTGTCGTGCGTGGTAATTCATCTTACTTTTGCCGCCGAAAACAGAACGGCTTTTGTAGAATCTATCTGCCAAGGCGTATCTGATGCTCCATTAAACACAATAATCTGAAAAATGAAAAGATTTGTTATTGCATGGCTGTTTGCTGTGATGTGCATTGCCGTCCATGCTGCTAACCCCATTCGAGAAGGGAACATGATTTCCGGTCACGTTATTGTCGCCGGCAGTGAAGAAAATCTACCGTATGCCACGATTTATATTAAAGAGAACGGGCAAGGTGCAGTGTCTAACGAACAGGGACAGTTTGAGCTTACCAAACTACCGGAAGGTACGTACACGCTGCGTGTATCGCTGATAGGTTACCGCACACAGGAGAAAGAGGTGACGGTAAGTAAAGACTATACCGCCGTCATTCACTTTAAGATGGAAGAAGAGAGCTTCGTAACCGACGAAGTAGTGGTCTCTGCCAACCGTAACGAGGTGAGCCGTCGCAACGCACCGGTGGTGGTGAATGTGATGAGTGCCAAACTCTTTGAAATGGTGAACTCTACCGATTTGGCTAAATCGCTGAACTATCAGTCGGGCTTGCGTGTGGAAAACAACTGCCAGAACTGCGGCTTTCCGCAGGTACGCATCAACGGACTGGAAGGGCCCTATTCGCAGATACTTATCAACAGTCGCCCTATTATCAGTGCACTGAGCGGGGTGTACGGACTGGAACAGATTCCCGTAAACATGATAGAACGAGTGGAAGTGGTGCGCGGAGGCGGTTCGGCTCTGTTTGGCGCCAATGCCGTGGGCGGAACCATTAATATCATCACCAAAGACCCTGTGAACAACTCGTTTCAAGTGTCGAGCACGCTGTCGGTAACCGATAAAGATACGTGGGAACAATACATGGGCGGAAATGTGTCGCTGGTGGCTCCCGACAACTCGTACGGCATCGCACTCTACGAAAGCTATCGCAACCGTAATCCCTACGACCGCGACGGCGACGGGTTTTCCGAAATGGGCAAGCTCAATATGAACACTTTCGGCTTTCGTTCGTACTATCGCCCCACGCCGATGAGCCGCATCAATCTGGAGTATCACACCACCAACGAATTTCGCCGCGGCGGTAATAAGTTCGACTTGCAGCCCCACGAATCGGATATCACCGAGCAAACCAAGCATATTATCAACAGCGGTGGCGTGAGCTACGACCATTTCTGGAAAGAATACAAGCATAAGTTGTCGCTTTTCGGTTCTATACAGCACACCGACCGCAACAGTTACTACGGTGCACAGCAAGACCCCAACGCATACGGCAAAACCGACGACCTGACGTGGGTGGCAGGTGGTATGTATGTGGGCAACTTTGCGAAGGTGCTGTTTGCCCCCGCTACCTTTACCGGCGGTGTGGAGTATCAGCAAAACTCGCTGCACGACATCATGACCGGCTATCACCGCGACATGAAACAAAATGTGCGCATTGCCAGCCTTTTTGCACAAAACGAGTGGAAAATGGACTACTTCACGCTGCTGGCGGGTCTCCGTTTCGATAAACACAACCTGATAGACAACCTGATATTTAGTCCGCGCGTGAATCTGCTCTACAAACCGATAGAGACTTTTCAGGCACGCTTGACCTATTCCACCGGCTTTCGTGCACCACAAGCCTACGACGAAGACTTGCACGTGACCGCCGTGGGAGGCGAAGGGGTGCAGATAAAGTTGGCGGACGGTTTGCGCGAAGAACGTTCCAACAGCTTTAGCGGTTCGGTGGATTGGTCGACCTACATAGGGCACTGGCAAGCCAACCTCTTACTCGAAGGCTTTTATACCGACCTGCGTCACGTGTTTGTGCTCGAAGACATCGGTCACGATGCCTTTGGCAACAAAGTAAAAGAACGTCGCAACGGCAACGGCGCCCGTGTGTATGGTGCCAACTTGGATGCTAAGATTGCACACGGCAAAGAGGTACAGTTTCAGTTGGGCTTCACCGCACAACGCAGCCGCTACAACCAAGCCGAGGCATGGACTTCCCAAGAGACCGACGGTGTGGTGCTGACTACCCGACGTATGCCGCGTACACCCGACTACTACGGTTATTTCACCTTTGCCTCGGCACCGCTGAAAAACTTCGACTTCTCGCTGTCGGGTGTTTATACGGGCAAGATGATTGTACCCCATTTCATCTACAACCAAACCCCGCAGATGAAGAATACCCCGCAGTTTGTCGACGTCAACCTGAAGCTGAACTATACCTTTGTGTTGCACGATCATATCAAACTGCAACTCAACGCCGGCATACAAAACATTTTGAACAGCTTCCAGAAAGACCTCGATAAGGGAGAGTTTCGCGACTCGGGCTATTTCTACGGACCCACACAGCCGCGTACCGTTTTCGTGGGATTCAAGATAATGAACTGATACCTGCGTCCGTTCGTCGGAAAAAAGTGCTATGTTTGCGTGCTAATTCGCATCGCTGATGAAGAATATCAAGAACGTAGACATAGCCACCATCCGTCGTTTTCCCACTATCAACTTCATAGAAAACGACTTCGCCATATTCGATAACATCGGAGACATCTCCCTGTTTAGTTATCCCACGCGTCTGAATGCCTCGTGCCTCACACTCTGTTTGAAAGGGAACTGCCGCTGTCGCATCAATCTGCGCGAGTACGAACTCACCCGGGGGGTAATGGTTATCACGTTGCCCGACCAGATACTGCAACAGGTGTCGTGGTCGGACGACTTTACGGGCATCTATATCGTGGTGTCGGGACAGTTTATCGACGAGGTTATCCCCACCGTACACAAACTTTTTCCTCTTTTCTTTCGCATCAAAGAGTCTCCGTGGGTAAAACTCAACGACGAAGAGGTGGCTACGTTGCACGAATATTATTCGCTGTTGCGCGAACGGGTAAAACTTAAAAACAACCACTTCTTACGCGAAATCACACAAGGGCTTCTGCTGTCGCTCTACTACGAGATATACAACATCTATCTCAACGACGTTCCGGCAACGACAAAAGCCAAAAGCCGAAAGGAACAGCAGTTCGAGCAATTCATCCGCTTGGTAGGCGAATCGTACAAAAAAGAACGGCGAGTGTCGTTTTATGCCGACCACCTTTACATCAGCCCCAAGTATCTTTCGACGTTGGTGAAAGAGGTCAGTGGCATGAACCCCAACGAATGGATAGACAATCAGGTGATACTCGAAGCCAAAGCCTTGTTGTGTTCCACCGAACTAAGCATTCAGGAGATAGCCGCAGAGTTGCATTTCCCCAACCAGTCGTTTTTTGGAAAATACTTTAAGCGGCACACGGGGCTGTCGCCCAAGGCGTATAGGCAGCAATAGGGTGGGGGAATAGCCTGTTCGAATCTTCATCTTCAACAAAAACAGGGCATAAGATGATGGAATTTCTAAGAAATGTGTAAATTTGCCTCGTTAAATATCTCAGAAACGTGTAAGTATGGCGGTTTAAATATCTCGGAAACGTGTAAATTGTGACTCGATGAGAAGAAAAATTTATCAGCAATTGCTGGCTTGGAAGAAAGACAGAAAAGGCAATGTAGCCCTTCTGATAGAAGGTGCCCGACGCATCGGGAAAAGCTATATAATCGAAGAATTTGCCAAGAATGAGTACGACTCATACATTTTGGTTGATTTTAGTAAGGTAAACCCGATGGTGATGGAGTTTTTTACACTCTATTCGGACGACCTTAACTCCTTGTTTACCAACTTGGAACTCTATTTCCGTAAGAAGCTTATTCCGCGTACCCGAAAAGACGGAGAAGCACATTCTCTTATTATATTCGATGAGGTTCAATTTTGTCCGCGTGCGCGGGCAAGTATTAAGCATTTGGTTGCCGACCATCGTTACGATTATATAGAGACCGGTTCGCTTATCTCTATCAAGAAGAATGTAAAAGACATTATGCTGCCGTCGGAAGAACATGCCATTGAGATGTTCCCGATGGATTTTGAGGAATTTTTGTGGGCTGTTGGCGACGAAATGATGATGCCCTACATACGTGCTCAGTTCGATAAACAACAACCAATGGGGGCTTTTCACCGCAGGGCGATGGATTATTTCCGACAATACCTCATTGTAGGAGGTATGCCGCAAGCCATAAAGAAATATGTGGAAACACACGACTTTAACAAAGTCGATGAGATAAAACGCGACATTCTGACACTTTACCGAAATGATATTCGTAAATATGCCGACAATCAAGAGACTAAGGTGACGGCTATATACGATGAAATCCCCGGACAGTTGCAAAGACGCGAAAGGAGATTCCGTCTCTCTGATTTGAAGGAAGATGCGCGTATGCGCGACTATTCTCAGGCATTCTTTTGGCTTGCCGATGCCAAAATTGTAAACTGTTGCTACAACTCTACCGAGCCGAGCATAGGTTTAAAATTGAATGAAGAACGTACCACTCTGAAATGTTACATGGGTGACACCGGATTACTTATCAGTCACGCTTTTGACGAGCGAGGTATCGTAAGCGAGCAGTTATACCAAAAACTTATGTTTGGAAAGCTCGAAGTAAACGAAGGTATGCTGGTCGAGAATGTTGTGGCACAGATGTTGCGTGCAGCCGGACATAAACTCTACTTCTTTAGCAAATATTCTCAAATTGCCGAAGAACGCATGGAAGTGGACTTTTTAATAACCAAAGCCACAATTACCAGCCGCCATAACATCTCGCCCATAGAAGTAAAGTCGGGGAAATCATATACGCTAACTTCTCTTCGCAAATGTATCGCCAAATATGGGAATCAACTCTCTACACCCTACCTGCTTCACGATAAAGATGTGGTGAAGAGTGACGACATTGTTTATCTTCCGTTGTATATGACACCGCTGTTGTAGTAATGTACTGTTTTTACTCCACCTGTTTCTATTCATGCATCATTTGCTTGCCTTTGTGTCCGGCTACGCAGAAGCTACGGAGCATCGTCGTCGCTCAAGTAGAGGGTGTAGAGCAGGGTAAGCTCTATCTTGGTATAACTTTTCATACGTTTGGGCTTTTAAGTTCTTGAGTTTTATGTTTTTAAGCTCTTGCAATTCTCTCGGCAAATTAATCTGATAACTCGGCAAGTTAGCACGTTCTATCGGCGGTTTAGGGCGATTTTCCCGGCATGTTATTTCATTCGGGCGGCATGTTATTTCATCCGG
>JAISHU010000086.1 GCA_031262385.1 Mediterranea sp. (in: CFB group bacteria) | reverse complement strand
CCCCGCCATTGTTGCCGCAATACCGATGCCGACGCTTAATAAGGTGTAGAGAAAAAACGTGCCGTAGAACCCGCCTTTGAGTAAGGCAACGCCATCGTTCGAGAAAGTGGAAAAGGTGGTAAACCCGCCACAAATACCAACGGTAAGAAACAGACGAACTTCCGTCGAAAAGTGTAACCGTTCGGATAGTGTATAAAACAACCCGATGAGAAAACTCCCGAGCAAATTAACGAGAAATGTAGCCCACGGAAAGTGATAGGGTACAATGCGTTCGTGAAGAAGCGACTGTACGGTATAGCGTAACACGCTGCCCGCTCCACCGCCGATAAAGATGTAAATAAACTCTTTGCCCATATCCTAATTAGGTCGGTTTAAAATAATCAGTGCCGCAATTACGCCGGGTATCCAGCCCAGTAAAGTAAGAATAAAGACAATGACGAAAGAGCCGCATCCTTTGTCTACTACGGCAAGCGGCGGAAAGATGATAGAAAGTAATACTCTGAAGCAAGACATAGCGTATGAATTAAGTGAATGAAGCGACAAAGGTAGTGAGGAAAGCGCGACTCTACAAGCGTGCTCGCACTTTTTTCCGGACGATGTTACACGCGCGTATATTAATAGGTGTATAGACTCACACCCTTGTGTATGTAAAGAAGCAAAATTGATGATTATCTTAGAAATTAACTGCGCTAACAAATAAGTGGTAATATTCTGTTTGTTAGTTTATTAATGCTCTAAATCTTGCTTTGGTAGGAACCTGTTCCCGGCAAAACTTGAAAAAAAACATAGCATTCGTTTGGTAATTCAAAAATAGTATCTACCTTTGCATCCGCAAACGAAAAAATAGTGTTTAACAGAACGCTAAAGCTTCGGAGAAGGCCCGTTCGTCTATCGGTTAGGACGCAAGATTTTCATTCTTGAAAGGGGGGTTCGATTCCCCCACGGGCTACAAAAAATAAAAATATAAACGAATAAAAAAGATTAGTCGAAATGGCAAATCATAAATCATCGCTGAAAAGAATTAGGCAAGAAGAAAAGCGGAGACTTCACAACCGCTATTATGGCAAGACCATGCGTAACGCCGTTCGTAAACTTCGCGCAACTACAGACAAAGCTGAAGCTTTGGCAATGCTTCCGAAGGTTACAAAACTGTTGGATAAATTGGCAAAAACGAATGTTATCCATAAGAACAAAGCCGGCAACTTGAAGTCGAAGTTGGCTATCTATACGAATAAATTGGGATAAGAACAACAACGTTTACCCTATTATATACATTAGGCTGAACTCTAAAGAGTTCGGCCTTTATTGCATTAATGAATCTTAACTGCCAAAAACAAGGCATTCCTCTCAGGTTAAGTAAAATAATAGTTTATTTAACTCATTACCTCAAAGAAATTCACTACATTTGCCCGTTATTTTTTTGAACAAGAAAAGATTATGACTCAGGAACAAATCAATGCCAACAACGGGAACTATTCTGCCGAGAATATCCAAGTTTTGGAAGGACTGGAAGCGGTAAGAAAACGTCCCGCAATGTATATCGGCGATATCAGTACCAAAGGTCTGCATCATCTGGTCTACGAAGTGGTGGATAACTCCATCGACGAAGCCCTCGCCGGCTATTGCGACCATATTGAAGTGACTATTAATGAAGACAACTCTATTACCGTACAAGACAACGGTCGGGGTATTCCGGTAGATTTTCACGAAAAAGAGCAGAAATCGGCGCTCGAAGTGGTAATGACCGTATTGCATGCCGGTGGCAAATTTGACAAAGGTTCATACAAGGTATCCGGCGGTCTGCATGGCGTTGGCGTGTCGTGCGTCAATGCATTGTCGAGCCACATGACTACCCAAGTATTCCGAAACGGTAAAATCTACCAGCAAGAGTACGAAATAGGACATCCTCTCTATCCGGTAAAAGAGATTGGAACTGCCAACATCACCGGAACACGTCAGCAATTCTGGCCGGATGCTACTATATTCACCGAAACGGTTTACAACTACGACGTACTGGCTACACGTATGCGCGAGTTGGCGTACCTGAATGCAGGCATCAAAATTACACTTACCGACATGCGTGTTGATGCCGAAGGAAATACCCGTCAAGAGGTTTTCTTCTCGGAAGAGGGTTTGAAGGAGTTCGTTCGCTACATAGATTCTTCGCGCGTACACCTGATTAACGATGTGATTTATATCAACACCGAAAAACAAGGTACGCCGGTAGAAGTGGCAATTCTTTATAATACGTCGTATAGCGAAAACGTTCACTCGTACGTCAACAATATCAACACCATAGAAGGAGGTACGCACCTTGCCGGTTTCCGACGTGCACTGACACGTACGCTCAAGAAATATGCCGAAGACAACAAGATGCTGGAAAAAGCCAAAGTGGAAATCTCCGGCGATGACTTCCGCGAAGGATTGACGGCGGTAATCTCTATCAAAGTGGCGGAACCTCAGTTTGAAGGACAAACCAAAACTAAGTTGGGTAACAACGAGGTAATGGGCGCTGTTGACCAAGCTGTGGGTGAAGCACTGTCCAACTACTTGGAAGAGCATCCCAAGGAGGCGAAGCTGATTGTCGACAAAGTGATACTGGCGGCTCAAGCACGTGTGGCTGCACGCAAAGCACGCGAATCGGTGCAACGCAAATCACCCATGTCGGGAGGAGGTATGCCCGGTAAGCTGGCGGACTGCTCCAGCAAAGATGCCGAAGAATGTGAACTGTTCTTGGTGGAGGGCGACTCGGCAGGCGGTTCGGCAAAACAGGGACGCGACCGCAAGTTTCAAGCTATTTTGCCGTTGCGCGGTAAGATATTGAATGTGGAGAAAGTGATGTGGCACAAAACGTTCGAGAGCGACGAAGTCAACAACATCATTCAGGCGTTGGGAGTGCGCTTCGGAGTAGACGGCACCGACAGTAAAGAGGCTAATATTGATAAGCTGCGCTATAAAAAAGTCATTATCATGACCGATGCCGACGTCGACGGCTCACACATCGACACACTTATTATGACCTTCTTCTTCCGTTATGTTCCGCAAATCATCCAGAACGGACTGCTCTATATTGCTACCCCGCCGCTCTACCTTTGCACCAAAGGCAAGGTGAAAGAGTATTGCTGGACCGAGCAACAACGTCAACGCTTTATCGACACCTACGGAGGCGGTTCGGAGAATGCCGTTCACACGCAACGCTACAAAGGTTTGGGTGAAATGAATCCCGAACAGTTGTGGGAAACAACCATGAATCCCGAAAACCGCATGTTGAAGCAAGTTTGTTTGGAGAATGCCGCCGAAGCCGATTACGTATTTTCTATGTTGATGGGCGAAGATGTAGGTCCGCGTCGCGACTTCATCGAGAAGAATGCTACGTATGCCAATATTGATGCATAGTAATCTGTAGCAGTTGATATAACTGTTGCCCTAATAAAAACAACTTTATTGGCTGTGAAAGTTAAATCCAATAAAATAGATTGAAAAAGTGAACTTTAGATGGTTTATTTTGTTTATGTTTGTCAGGAATAATAACTTAACAGTATGATTGCATTAATAATTTGGATTGTCGGTATTGTACTGACAGTAATGGCTGCCATTGAGATATGGGGCTGGAAAAGTGTAGACGCAATTAAAAGATTGCTGGTGATTATCATTTTGCTTGTAACCAGTTGGATAGGTTTACTCATCTACTACTTCTGGGGCAAAAAGAACTTGCCGGGAATGCTTAAGTAATCAAAAAAGGCGCGGAATTTCCGCGCCTTTTTTGGATCCATACGTTTCGTATTATATCCTATCCTGTTTCTTCAGCTCTTCGGCTACCTCTTCCAGTTCTTTGTACCACTCGGCTCCGAACTTACGTATCAAGGGATCTTTAAGGAACCGATATACGGGTACATTCTCTTTTTTGCCCAGCAGCACTGCTGCTTTGCAAATATCCCATCGATTGTAGTTCACGCCTTTGATACTGCCGAAGTCTTTCACACGAATGGGGTAAAGATGACACGACACCGGCTTGTAGAACGAAGTCTTTCCTTCGCGGAAAGCTTTCTCAATGGTGCAGTAGCAACATCCCCGTTCGTCGTGTGCGGCAAATACACAATCTTTATTGTTTACGATAGAGGTAACCAAATCACCCTCTATATCGGTATAAACCACTCCTTGTCGGTCGATTACCTCGCGCGCGGCGGGTGTCAACTCGTTCCAAATCAAGGGTAATACCTCTTCTAACCGTTCAACCTCCTCCAAAGCAACGGGTGCGCCTGCGTCTCCTTCCACGCAACACGCACCCATGCAAGCATTCAGGTTGCAGATAAACTTCTCGCGCAATACGTCGAAGCTTACCACAACATCGCCTATTTGAATCATATCAGCACATCGCCCGTCATTTCTTTAGGGATTTCCAATCCCATAATCTTCAGAATGGTGGGGGCTACATCTGCCAAGCGACCGTTTTTAACGTGTGCATTTTTGTTGTCCGTTACGTAGATGCACGGTACCGGGTTGAGCGAGTGCGCCGTATTGGGTGTGCCGTCTTCGTTGAGGGCATGGTCGGCATTGCCGTGGTCGGCAATGATAATCATTTCATAGCCTTCGCTTTTAGCAGCTTCAACGGTAGCTTCCACGCAGGCATTGACGGCAATCACCGCTTTTTCGATAGCTTCGTACACACCGGTGTGACCCACCATATCGCCGTTGGCGTAGTTCACTACGATGAAATCGTATTTGTTTTCGTGAATGGCTGCCACCAATTTATCTTTCACTTCGTAAGCACTCATCTCCGGCTTCAGGTCGTAAGTGGCTACTTTGGGAGACGGTACCAAGATGCGGTCTTCGCCGGCATAAGGTGTTTCGCGTCCGCCGTTGAAGAAGAAGGTGACGTGAGCATACTTCTCGGTTTCGGCAATGTGTAACTGTTTCAATCCTTTCGACGAGAGGTATTCGCCCAGCGTATTCTCCACATTTTCTTTATCGAAAAGGATGTGCAGTCCTTTGTACGATGCATCGTAGGGCGTCATGCAATAGTACTGCAAATTGGGTACGGTGTGCATGCCGGCTTCGGGCATATCTTGTTGTGTGAGCACGACGGTCAACTCTTTAGCACGGTCGTTGCGGTAGTTGAAGAAGATAACCACATCGCCTTCCTTAATGGTGCCGTCGAAGTTGCTGTTGACAATCGGTTTGATAAATTCGTCGGTTACCCCTTCGTCGTACGATTCTTGCATGGCTTCGGACAAGTTGGTAGCCTTTTTGCCTTCGCCGTTCACCAGCAGGTCGTAAGCCACTTTCACACGTTCCCAACGTTTGTCGCGGTCCATGGCGTAGTAGCGTCCGATAATGGAAGCAATGCGTCCTTCGCTTTTTGCACAATGTGCTTCGAGAGCTTCGATAAAGCCTTTACCGCTCTTCGGGTCGGTGTCGCGACCGTCCATAAAGCAGTGGATAAAGGTATTTGTCACTCCATACTCTTTGGCGATGTCGCAGAGTTTATACAGATGATCCAGCGAACTGTGTACGCCGCCGTCCGAAGTCAATCCCATGAAATGGATGTTTTTGCCGGTCTGCTTGGCATACGAGAACGCCGAAATAATTTCGGGGTTTTTCAGAATGGAGTTATCGGCACATGCACGGTTAATCTTCACCAAATCTTGGTAAACCACGCGACCGGCGCCTATGTTGAGGTGTCCCACTTCGGAATTACCCATCTGTCCGTCGGGTAGTCCCACGTTTTCGCCGCTGGCTTGCAGTTGCGAGTTAGGATACGTTTTCATCAAGTTATCCCAGTACGGAGTGGGTGTATTGAAAATCACATCATCTTTCTTATGGTCGCCTAATCCCCAACCATCAAGAATTATCAAAAGAGCCTTTTTACCCATAATACAATATTGTTTTTTTTAATAAATTCCTTATATAACAATCAAAGCAACACTTTGTTTTGCAGGGCGCAAAGGTACGAAATAAAATGTAGTTACGTGCACTACTTACTTCGCTACTGCCGACAATGTGGCGACTTCTTCTTTCTTGAGTTCCACGGTTGTAGCTGTCGTGCCGTCGTACAACGTGTTGACAACCACTTTTATTCCTTTCTTCGACTTCAACTGTTCGGCGACGGCATCCAATTTAAAGGAGACCATTCCTTCGAAGATACCCACCGGTGCGTCGTCAAAAGCATTGTGGCGAAACTCCACCGTCACATAGTCGTTATCGGTCGGTGCAATCGCATTGATTACCAAGTTCAGCATGTGTCGTTTCTCGGGATGCGAAGAGCCGTAAAATTGATAACGAATATTGAGACAGTTGCCCGCAATCCACATATGAACGGCATTGATGCGGTCGTTACCGATACTGTCGGCAGTTTCGACGGTCAGCGGGATGATTGGTTTGGTAAGAATATTTTCTATCCTGATGTATCGAGCGTTGACATCGTATCCTTCCACGGATTCCTCCAGCGGAATGTATTGGAGGAAAACACGTTGCCCGTCTGTCGGTTTGTAATGACGAACGGAAGTGGTGTCGCCCAGATAGAATGTTTCGCCATTGTCACCTATTATATAATAAGCTTTCTCTTGAACTCCTCGAACCGTACCTATAATCATATAGGCAGTGTCATTCTCGTTGTTTAAATCCAGACAAGATTGCAGCGATGCCGTCGAAACAACCGACAGTAAGCATGCGATAAAGTAAATGATATTTCTTTTCATTGCGATGTTGTTTAATACATTACTGATTACGTATGCTTCAAAACAGCTAACGCATTAAAATACTGCATAGAATATAGTTAAAACACATTGCATGCTTGTGCTAACTTCGTAGGAAATGAGGTCGGTAAAAACCTCTGTTTGGTATAGTGTCATATTGACGCATTATTCCCTATTTGTGTATCATGATGTCTCAATATCGCGCTTTCGGCTAACGCGTACTTTGAAGAAAACATGCCTTTAAACCGCACGCTATGCATTATCTCCCGCTACTTAACGAATCAACTCGGCGGAAACAACAAACTAACTCGGCGGAAACAACGAATCATCTCCGCGAAAACAATGAATTGTCGACGAGAAAACAATGAATCAACTGCCCGCTTAAGAAATTATCCCGGCACGTTAGTCTGTATATCCCGGCAAATTGTTGCGTTATCTCGGCAAGTTATCGTGCTAACTCGGCAAGATAATTTTATAAAGTTCTTTTTGGGGCTGTTTTTTCGCGCTGAAGGTGCTTTTTGTTTTTTGACATAATTTGCTCATATCTTTCTGTGAGTGTGTATATTAAGGTGCTATTTTTACATAGTTTAACGCGCTATACTCGCACGAAAGTCACGAAGCCGTCCCTCAGCCCGAAAAAGGGGCGTTTTTTGAGGGTTCATTTGACGTTTTGACATTTTGATAAGAAATGCGTCGCAACAACTGAGGAGTTTCGAGGCAAAACAATCGTATATTCTGCTCATTTATGAGCAATATCAAACACAAGCTTTTACCGGTGTGCCGATATAATTGTATATTTGCCAACAAAAACACTATGAAAAAGAAATTGTTATTTGTACTCTGCCTGTTGCTATCGGTAGCGGCACTGCATGCTCAACAGTTCGACGACTATTTTGCCGACAAAACCCTTCGTGTGGATTACCTTTTTACGGGCGATTCCGGACAGCAAGAAGTATCTTTGGATAAACTCTCGGTACAACCGGTGTGGGCTGGACGGCGGCATCACCTCACCGAACTTCCCGCGCAAGGCAACGGACAGATTGTGATGCGTGATGCCGAAAGCGGACAGACGATATACACCACTTCGTTCTCATCGCTCTACCAAGAATGGCTGGCTACGGACGAAGCGCAAACCGTACGCAAGGCTTTCGAGAACACCTTCCTACTTCCCTTCCCGCTGCGCCCTGCCGTGGTGGAGATTACGCTGCTGAATTATCGCAAAGAGATGATTGCCAAGCTAAAACATACGGTTCGTCCCGACGACATATTGATTCATCAACAAGGAATCTCGCACATTACACCGCACCGTTATCTGCTCAAAAGCGGCGCTCCCGAAAAATGTATCGATGTAGCTATCTTGGCAGAAGGTTATACACCCGAAGAAACAGGAGTGTTCTATCAAGATGCCGAACGAGCGGTGGCATCTATCTTTTCGTACACACCGTTTAAGGAGATGCGCGACCGCTTCAATGTGGTAGCGGTGATGTCGCCCTCCACCGATAGTGGTGTAAGCATTCCGCGCATGGGCGACTGGCGTCGGACTGCTTTCGGCTCGCATTTCAGTACATTCTATTCCGACCGTTACCTCACTACGCTCAACGTAAAAGCGGTGCACGACGCACTGGCAGGCATCTCGTACGAACATATCATCATACTCGCCAATACCGAAGAGTACGGTGGCGGCGGCATTTACAACTCGTACACGCTCACTACGGCACATCATCCTCTGTTTAGTCCCGTGGTGGTGCACGAGTTTGGCCACAGTTTCGGCGGATTGGCGGACGAATATTTCTATCCCAACGACCCCACATCAGATACCTACCCGTTGGACGTTGAGCCGTGGGAACCCAACATCACTACCCGCGTAAACTTTGCCTCCAAATGGGAGGATTTGTTGCAACCGCACACACCCGTGCCCACTCCCGTAAGCGAAAAAACAAAATACCCCGTGGGTGTGTACGAAGGAGGAGGCTATGCCTTTAAAGGCATCTATCGCCCCGCAGACGAATGTCGCATGCGCAACAACGAATACCCCACCTTTTGCCCCGTGTGTCAACGGGCGTTGCAACGGATGATTACGTTCTACACGGAGTAAGAAAACAACGTCATTTTTACATAATTATCGCTCCTTTTTTAATTTTAATTTGGATAATATAAACAACTATCCTATCTTCGCCCCCGACGATTACTATGAAAGACTTACACAGTCTTTTTATTACTTATTTATCTAATCTAATTTCCGAAACACAATGAGACGAATGATGTCTTTATTCGCCGTGCTCTTTATTGTATGCACGGCTGTGGCTCAAACTGTTAATGTAAAGGGATTTGTTACTTCTGAAGAAGACGGTCTACCCGTAGTTGGAGCATCGATTTTATTAAAAGGGTCAACGCTTGGTACGATTACCAATGTCGATGGCGAGTTTGAACTTAAAAACCTGCCCGGTGCAGGAGGGATTTTGCAAATCTCGTATATCGGAATGATTCCACAGGAAGTTCCTGTGAAACCGCAAGTAAGGGTGGTATTGCGGTCGAATGCCGAAGTTCTTGAAGAGGTGGTGGTGACAGCTCAAGGACTTACTCGCAAAGAGAAATCAATTGGTTATGGCATGCAAAATGTGGATGGCGAAAAGCTGTCGACAGTACGGCAAACGGACTTAGGTAATGCCTTAGCCGGAAAGGTTGCAGGTGCGCGCTTTTCCGGTTCTTCGGGAGCTACCTTTGATTCGGGTACCATTAAAATTCGCGGTTCACAGGTGTTTACTACCGCCTCCGGCAGCGAGCCTATTTATGTGGTAGACGGTAGTATCACCAACAAAAATGCCGTCAATATGGATGACATTGCTACGTTAAGCGTGCTGAAAGGAGCTGCCGCCACAGCATTATATGGTTCGCGAGGTACCGACGGCGCTGTGATTATCACAACAAAACAGGCTGCCGAAGGTAAAGGACGTATTGAAGTAAGTCACACACTGCAACTGGAAAGCTACTATAATCACTTTAAAATGCAAAAGTTATATGGTGGAGGTAGCTATGGCATCTATGGCGAACGCTATGGTAAACGTGATGGAGACAAGTACGACACAATGAGTCCGGAATATCTGTATGGTGTGTTGGGTAAGATGCAAAACGCCGATGGTTCCTACTATTACGATTATGATTCGGATGAAAGCTGGGGAGCACGATTCGACCCCAACGTAAAGGTTGCTTCCGCACTCTATTGGGACCCCACCAGCCCCAAATATGGTATTGCTGACCCATGGGTTCATCGACTTGATATCGGCGATATGTTTCGTACCGGTATGGCTAACACCACCAACGTAGCCTTCTCTAAAGCCGGAAAAGATTACACTACCCGCATTTCGTTTACTAACAGTTATCGTACCGGCGTACAGGATAACTCGGATGCCGTACGTCGTTTCTTGGCAATCAAGAGTTCGTTCAAACCCATAGAATGGCTCAATGTGTCGTTGGACTACAAATATACTTACCGCCGCAACCATAATGCTGCACAAGAGGGGTATGGTGGTGCACGTAGCATGATGTACGCATACACACAATGGTCACAAACCAATGTGAAGTTGAGCGATTATAAAGACTATTTGCGTCCCGACGGTACGTGGCGTACATGGAATATTTCGAGCAAAGACAACTTGCGTCCCAGATTTCACGACAGCCCGTATGCCGTTTTTAACGAGGCTAATGTTGCATATACCGAGCAGTGGAACGTTTTCACAGGTGATGCCGAAATACAACTTCCCTTCAACTTAAAAGCCGGATTCCGTGCTATCGGTAATATGAAGAATTACAATGCCGAAACAACCCGTAGTGCAGGTGCTCTCAATTTTACCTCGTATTATGAAGAGTCACAATATCACACACGCGACCTTACCCTACAAGGACGACTTACATGGGCTGACCGTTTTCTACACGACCGTCTCACCGTAGATGCAGCAGCATTTATCGAAGAACGTAACTATAATTATGGTAGGCTTAAAGGCAATACCGCCGATGGTCTTGCCATTAATAAATGGTATAATCTGGCAGCCTCGGTCAATTATCCGAAAGTCGAAAACGAGCGTCAGCACTTCATCACACGAAGTGTTTACGGTACAGCAACTGCCGGTCTGGACGATACCTACTTTATAGATGCTTCACTGCGTAACGATTGGGATTCACGCCTTGTTGCCGATAATAACAGCTATCTCTATGCCGGACTTTCCGGTAGTTTGATGTTGAGCAAATTTACACAAGCCAAAGCGCCATGGTTAAACTATTGGAAACTTCGCGCTTCACTGGCACAAGTAGGCTCTACAATGGATGCTTATTCTACTTACCCGGATTTCACCACCGGCACCAAGTACAACACGATGACTACATTGTATCAGCCTGTGACCGAGCTAAATCCGAATATTCAACCCACCATCTCTACCTCTTATGAAGTGGGTACGGAATTTCGTCTCTTCAACAAACGTTTGTGGGGTGACATCAATTTCTATCGTCGTGATAGCAAAAACCAAATATTAAATTTAAGTGTAGCACCTCAATCGGGTTATTCGTCTCGTCAAATCAATGCCGGTCTGATACGCAATGAAGGTATCGAAATCAGCCTTGGCGTTGCACCGATTCAAACAAGAAATCTGGAATGGGACATTGATATCAACTGGGCTAAAAACGTCAATAGATTGATAGAACTACACGAAGATATGCCCACCTATCGCATCAGCTATTTTAGCCTAAACAACTACTATTATTATAGAGCAACCGTCGGCAAAAAGATGGGGGTTATCTCAGCTCTGTCGCGTTGGGAAAGGAATGAAGAGGGTGCACTTATCTTAACCAAAACCACCAGTGATGATTGGGGAGGAGGCTATCGCCCTACTTGGAAAACAGGTGATGAAGAAGAGCTTGGTTGTATCCAACCTGATTGGTTCGGAGGTCTCTCTACAAGCCTGCGTTACAAAAAACTGCGACTGTCTGCCTCTTTTGACTTTTCTGTCGGCGGAAAGGTGGTGTCCATTTCTAACATGAACGCTGTTGGCTCGGGTATATCTACCGAAACTGTCAAGTTGAATAAAAACGGTGTAAACGAACGCGAACCGATAAGCAAAGGCGGCGGTGTTTTTGTAAAAGGTGTAGATAGCGAAACAGGTGAATCCGTAGAAGCATGGATGAATGCCTATAACTATTATCATTATCAAACACGGTACGATTACGGTCATTGGATTTACGATGCCAGCTACGTCAAAATGCGCGAACTATCGCTAAACTATGACCTTACTTCGCTCGTTAAAAAAACAAGCCTCGGATTAACCAATGCAAGCATCTCGTTTGTAGCTACCAATCCATTGCTTATTTACTCCGGTGTTCCTAATTTGGATGCATCCGAATTGGGCGGTGTATGGTATGAAGGCGGACAAGCCGGCGGTACACGCACGTTTGGTCTTACTGTAAAATTAGGTTTCTAATCTCATAAAAGAACAATCTCATGAAATACATTACTACAATCATCGCAACTGTCTTCCTGCTCACTCCACTAACGGGCTGTATGGGCGAATTCGGTGATATCAATTACAATCCTAATAAGCCTCAAGAAGCTTATACATCCATGCTTTTCACCGCATCGGCGAAGTATGTACCCGATTTTATTATGAACAGTACATACCTTGACCCGTGGATGCAAGAGTGGACGGGCTATCTCAGTGAAACTAAAAATAGTCAGTTTGGCACTTTCAGTGTCACCGAGCGCTTTGGTACCACCAATTATTATCGCTACACTTTGAAGAATCTTAATCTGATTATTGATATGAACCGCGACGAGGCACGCCGTAATACACCTCTTGTCCGCTCGTTCGGTTCTAACGAGAATCAGATTGCAGCAGCACTCACCCTGCGCTCGTTTTTCTATATGTCGTTGACCGATATATTGGGTCCCATTCCCTACAAGGAAGCATTTCAGGGAGTCGGTGAGGGAAACTGGACACCCAAATTCGACTCACAAGAAGATGTTTATACCTATCTGGATGCTGATCTCAAGGAAGCTTACGGTTTATTTGATACTTCATCATCGCTTTCTTCTGCCGACATCCTTTACAAAGGAGATGTTGGCAAATGGAAAAAGTTCAATGCCACGCTGCGTATGATGCTTGCCGTCAAACTGGCAAAAGTAGACCCGACCAACGGAAAAGAACGCTTTGCTCAAGCGTACAGTGACGGAGGTATGAAAGAGGTAGCCGACGGGTTCAATTACACCTTTGATAGCAATTCGTTCAGTTTCATGTATTACATAGGCAATAAAACATACAGTAGTCGTAATGTAGGCTTTGGTCCCAACAAAGTATTTGTAGATGCACTCAAAGAACATCGTGACCCCCGCCTGTTTACTTATTGTACCCTTGACGGTTATCTGGGTAAGCGTCCGGGAGATCCGGCAGATTTCGATGCTTATCTCGGTACACCATTTGGGTTGGCGTCCAATGACGAAGTGAGTAAAGCCATGCAGGTGAGCTGTAGCATTGCGGATAGCTATTGTGAACCGCAAACCACCTATGGCGTTATCACCACAGCCCGTGCATTGCTTGTTGCTGCCGAAGCTGCACAATTGGGATGGATTGCCGCTGATGCCAAACAATTGTACGCTGACGGCATTCGTGCATCGTTCCAATTTACCGGCACTAAAGGAGCCGAAGAGTATATTACCTCCGAAAAAGTAGCTTTATCGGATAATCGTGACGCAGCACTAAAACAGATTGTAATGCAACGTTTCTTGGCGGGATTTATGACTGATGCCATAGAATCGTGGTCGGACTGGCGCCGTTACAACATTCCAACGATACCTGTCTATCCGGCACAAGAAGCCAGCGGTGCCACAGTTTATCCTTATCGCATGAAATATGCCGATGCCGACTTGCAATATAACCGTGATAATTATAACAACATGGTGCAACAGCATTTTGGCGGCTACGACGACCGCTGGTCGCGCTTGTGGTGGATGGGAAAAGAGTAACCCTCTTCTTTCCTCTTTCTAATAAAATTCTAATCATACTTTAACTTCCTTCTAACGGCTCCCCTCGGGAGCCGTTTCTATTTTTGCAGCGCAAGAGAGAATAGTGAACATTAGTAAACCTATTATTGAGTATGATTTGGAAAAAGAAACAACAACGTCAGGGGAGCTATACCTTTAATTCCGAGAAGGTGTTTCTGGCTGCCACACAACCAACAAAGTCCGTCTTTTCTTACCTCAACACGGCTCCTTACGGCTTAACGGAAGAGACCGTGGAACGCCGACAAAATTTCTATGGTCGGAATGAAGTGACACACGAAAAGCGCAAAAATCCGTTTGTCACATTTATAAGCACGTTTATCAATCCTTTTATAGGGGTACTTACGGGGCTGGCGGTCATCTCGCTCATCATTGATGTGTTAATGGCGAAACCCGGCGAACAAGAGTGGACGGGTGTGATGATTATTACCGTCATGGTGGTGTTTAGTGCTATTCTGCGCTTTTGGCAAGAGTGGCGTGCGGGCGAAGCTACCGACTCGCTGATGAAAATGGTTACCAATACTTGCTTGGTGAAGCGTGCCGATAGTGAAGCGGTAGAACTGGATATTACCGAACTGGTACCGGGCGACGTGGTGCTATTGGCTGCGGGCGACATGGTACCTGCCGATATGCGCATGGTCGAGTCGAAAGACCTCTTTATCAGTCAGGCTTCGCTTACGGGCGAGTCGGAACCGATAGAAAAGTTCTCCGAAGTACACGAGAAACACTACCGCACAGGCAGCATCGTGGAACTGGATAATATCTGCTACATGGGGTCGACCGTAATAAGCGGTGCCGCCAAAGGGGTGGTGTTCGAAACAGGCAACCGCACCTACTTGGGTACCATTGCCAAAAGCTTGTCGGGTCAACGTGCCGCCACGGCGTTCGACCGAGGCATCAGCAAGGTGTCGTTGTTGCTGATTCGCTTTATGCTCGTAATGGTGCCGTTTGTGTTCTTTGTTAACGGCTTTACCAAAGGCGACTGGTTCGATGCGTTTATCTTTGCCATATCGGTCGCCGTGGGACTGACACCCGAGATGTTACCCATGATTGTAACCGCCAACCTCTCCAAAGGTGCCTTAGCTATGTCGAAAAAGAAGACCATCGTGAAAAACCTTAATGCCATACAAAACTTTGGGGCAATGAACATCCTCTGTACCGACAAAACAGGCACACTTACCTGCGACAAAATAGTGCTGGAGAAGTATATCAATGCCGACGGAACTGCCGACGAGGAACGCCGCATCTTGCGCCATGCTTACTACAACAGTTATTTCCAGACGGGACTGAAAAACTTGATGGATAAGGCTATCTTGTCGCATGTGCACGACCTCGGTATGGAGCATCTGCAAGAAGGGTATGCAAAGGTGGACGAGATACCGTTCGACTTTATCCGCCGCCGTATGTCGGTGGTGATAGAAGATCTTCAGGGGAAACGTCAACTCATCACCAAAGGAGCGGTGGAAGAGATGTTGACTGTCTGCACCTTTGCAGAGTTTGGTGGTAGTGTGCACCGACTCACCGACTCATTGCGCGCCAAAGCCCGCCGCATCAGCGAAGAGATGAACCGCAAAGGTATGCGCGTACTCGCCGTGGCACAACGTACAGACCTTGAGAAGAGTTGCGACTTTACCATAGAAGACGAGAATGATATGGTACTGATAGGCTATCTGGCTTTTCTGGATCCTCCCAAACCGTCGGCTGCCGAGGCGATAGAGAAACTTAAGGAGCACGGCGTGGAGGTGAAAGTGCTTTCGGGCGACAACGATGTGGTGGTACGCGCCATTGGTTTGCAGGTAGGCATTGATACCACGCACTCGCTCACCGGCATGGAAATGGACGCCATGGACGAGCAGACTTTGCGCGAACGCATCAAAAGCACCACCTTGTTTGCCAAACTGACGCCGTTGCAAAAGACACAAATCATCGGCATGTTGCAAGAGCAGGACAATACGGTGGGATTCTTGGGCGACGGCATCAACGATGCTGCGGCTCTGCGGCAATCGGACATCGGTATCTCGGTAGATTCCGCCGTGGATATTGCCAAAGAGAGTGCCGACATCATCTTGCTGGAGAAAGACTTGATGGTGCTGGAAGACGGCGTGATAGAGGGACGCAAGACTTTCGGGAATATCAATAAGTACATCAAAATAACGGCGTCGTCCAACTTCGGAAACATGTTCAGTGTGATGTTTGCCAGTGCCTTCTTGCCTTTCTTACCCATGATGCCCATACATCTGTTGATACAGAATTTGCTGTACGACATCTCGCAAACCACCATTCCGTTCGACCGCATGGATCCGGAGTTTCTGCGCAAGCCGCGCAAATGGGATGCTTCGGACTTGAAACGTTTTATGATCTTCATCGGTCCTATCAGCTCTATCTTCGACATTGCCACCTATATTATAATGTGGCACGTGTTTGGTTGCAACACTCCCGAGCATCAGGCACTGTTTCAGTCGGGCTGGTTTATCGAAGGGTTGCTCTCGCAAACACTCATCGTGCACATGATTCGTACCCGCAAGATTCCATTCTTCCAAAGTCGTGCCACTTGGCAGGTAATGGGCATGACTACGTTGGTGATGATTGCGGGCATCGTCATACCATTTACTTCGTTTGGTACCTCTATCGGTTTGCAGCCGCTACCTGCGGATTACTTTCCTTGGCTGATGGGCATCCTTGTTGCGTACTGCGTACTGACACAGTTGGTTAAGAATTGGTATATCCGGCGGTTTGTACGGTGGCTGTGAGTGTGAGTTTTTTAGTTTTTGGAAGGTGACTTTATGAGTTTATTTAAAAAAAGCGTACTTTTGCAGCATCATAACTACAACAATCTCAAAAGAGCACTACAATGATGAACCTCAAAAGATACTTATACGCATCAGCGATGATTGCCATGCTTGCCATGTTGGCTGCGTGCAAGGATAATAACGAACCTGTTATTGACGACGAAGAAGAAGTCGAAACCAAAGAACCTACCGCTACACAGAAGTGGATAGAAAGTACCATGAGAGAACATTACTTGTGGTACGACGAAATACCCACCAAATCCCGGTTGGACTACACACTGGACGACAACGCGTTTTTCACTTCAATGCTCAGCACGAAAGACGGTAGGATGTACGACGGTAAGCATTATCCTTTTTCGTATATGGAGAAGGTTAACAAAACGCGCAACTTCATTCAGGCTGACTACTCCTATGGATTTGAATATATAGGTTTTTACGTTAACGATGGTGCCAATCTGGTAGCCGTGGTTTTGTATGTGCTCGACCAATCGCCTGCCGACGAAGCCGGATTGAAAAGAGGTGACTGGGTGTTGAAAAAGAACGATAAGCTTATGACTGAAAGCGACTTCGCGACCTTGCCGGGTGGAGCAGCCTGCACTTTTACCATAGGACATTACGACCCCAATAGCGGATTCGCACAAGATAAAGACATCTCTATGCCGGCGGCGCGTGCCGTAGACGACAACCCTGTGTACTATTCGGACGTTATCACCTCTGCCACCGGAAAGAAAGTCGCTTACTTGGTGTACAACGAGTTTGAAGAAGGCATCGCAAACGATGATGTTGAATACAAAGACAGAGATACTTCGTACGACGACTTGCTCAGAAAACTCTCTGCCGAGAAGTTTGCCGATGTGGACGAATTTGTGCTCGACCTGCGCTACAACAACGGCGGACTGCTCTCATCGGCTATCTTGCTGTGCAGTATCTTCCAGCCGTCGGATTATCTGGGACAAGATTTGGGCTATCTGGAGTATAACACCAAACAAACACCGCGCAAGTTCAGATTTATCACCGATACGGAAACGTATCTCAAAACCGGTAAGAACCTCAACCTGAAACGTCTGTTTGTACTCACTTCGACCGACACGGCTTCGGCTTCGGAGATGATAATAAACTGTCTCAATCCCATGATGGAGGTGGTGGTGATAGGCGAGCAGACCGTAGGCAAAAACGTAGGGTCGGAAGAGTATAAAGACGACGACAATACGTGGAAGATGCATCCCATTGTGTGCAAACTCACCAATATTAAAGATTGGGGAGACTATAACAACGGCTTCACCCCCCATGTAACCGTCAACGAGATATACGACCTTACTTCGGACGGAAAGGCGGATATTCAAACCATGCTTCCGCTGGGTGACCCGCAAGAACGCCTGCTCAGAGTGGCATTGGGTATGATTGATGGTAGTTCAACAACCCGCAGCACGCCTGCAACAGTCGGTACACCTGTCGACTTAAAGCCGGTATTCCGTTCCATTTCCCGTAAATCCACACCCGGTGTAGTTGTCAGACACTAACCATGCAAGGAGTTAAGAACCTGACCACAGGCTCTATTAATCGTCGGTTGCTCAACTTGGCGATTCCTATTATGGCTACCTCGTTTATCCAAATGGCTTACAGCCTTACGGATATGGCATGGGTGGGTCGATTGGGCAGCGAAGCCGTAGCAGCCGTAGGTGCGGTAGGCATACTTACGTGGATGGCGGGTTCCATCTCACTATTAAATAAGGTGGGCTCCGAAGTCAGCATCGGACAATCTATCGGCGTACACAGTGAAACGGATGCGAAACAGTTTGCTTCGCACAACGTTACCATTGCCACGCTTATTTCGTTTACGCTGGGCGTATTGTTGTTTGTGTTGGCTTCGCCCGTGCTAAGTGTATTCAGACTGGAACCGCATATCACCGCACAATCCGTCACCTATCTGCGCATCATCGCCACCGCCTTTCCTCTTGTGTTCCTGTCGTCGGCTTTCACCGGCATCTACAATGCGGCGGGACGAAGCAATATCCCCTTCTATATCAGCGGCACCGGATTGATTATGAATATGATACTCGACCCGCTATTTATCTTTGTATTCGACATGGGTACCACCGGAGCCGCTTGCGCTACGTGGTTGTCGCAAGCCACCGTGTTTGCTATATTTGTTTATCAGATACGCCGGAAAGACAAGTTGCTGGGTGGATTTCCCTTCTTTATCCGCATCAAACGAGCCTATGCCGCACGTATTTTTAAGTTGGGACTTCCTGCCGCCGCACTCAACACACTTTTCTCGTTCGTTAACATGTTTCTCAGCCGTACAGCCTCTACGCAAGGTGGTCACATCGGACTCATGGCATTTACCACCGGCGGACAGATAGAAGCTGTGACGTGGAACACCGCGCAAGGACTTTCCACGGCACTGAGTACCTTTGTCGCACAAAATTATGCAGCAGGCGAACAACAGCGCGTAAAGCAGGCATGGTACACTATCTTGCGATTCTCGTTTGTGGTTGGAGGTCTTTGTTCGGTATTATTTATTCTTTTTGGTAATGAAATATTCTCTATATTTGTACCCGAACCCGAAGCGTATCGCGTAGGAGGCGACTACCTGCGTATCGACGGATATTCGCAAATGTTTATGATGTTAGAGATAACCATGCAGGGAATCTTCTACGGACTGGGTAGACCGCTACCACCCGCTATTATAAGCATTTCGTGTAATTATATGCGCATTCCGGTGGCGTTGCTGCTGGTACATGCGGGTATGGGAGTCGATGCCATTTGGTGGGCAGTGAGCGGAACCACCGTTGCCAAGGGAGTGATTTCTACCGGATGGTTTCTTTATATTAAAAGAAAAGTGTTTACGAAGTGAACATAAAAAACAAACACATTGTTTAAGTGATAATAAACTAAGTATTTATTAAAAAGATGAAAAGTATGAAACAATTGAATCTAATGAAATTTACGGCAATCCTACTGAGTGGAACTATTCTATTAGCGGGATGTAAAACAATGAGTAACACGGCTAAAGGCGGCGTTCTCGGTGGTGGAGGCGGAGCGGCTATCGGCGCTATCGTAGGCGGACTGATAGGCAAAGGTAAAGGCGCGGCTATCGGCGCGGGAATCGGTGCCGTAGTAGGTACGGGAACCGGCGTTATCATCGGTAAGAAAATGGATAAAAAAGCCGAAGAGGCTGCCAAAATTGCCGGCGCACAAGTAGAAACCGTAACCGATACCAACGGACTGGCTGCGGTGAAAGTTTCGTTCGAATCGGGCATCCTGTTCGGATTTAACTCCTCGGCACTCAACAGCACTTCCAAAAATTCGCTGCAAGAGTTGGCAAACATCCTCAAAAGTGATGGTACAACCGATATTGCCATTATAGGGCACACCGACAAAGTGGGCACCTACGACGCTAACATCAAAGTTTCGAAAGACCGTGCTTCATCGGTAGAAAGCTACTTACGTACTTGCGGTGTCCCCATTGCACAAATCAAGCAAGTGGAAGGTGTAGGTTACACGGAATACGATGATACCAAAACAGCCGATCAAAACCGTCGCGTGGAAGTCTACATGTATGCCAGCGAACAAATGATTAAAGAGGCTGAAGCACAGCAAAAATAAAACAGCTTCTAATAATCAAAGCTTTAACAATGAAAGGCTGCCCTTTTTTGAGGCAGCCTTTCTTGTGGTGTGCCCTGTGTGAAATCTGATTAATCGGAGCTGATAATCAGTAAATTAAAGAAGATGGAAATAAGAAGGGTAACGATATGGACACGAACTAACCTCATTGGTTTGCTGTGCTCTGCAATCGTTCAAGGACCTCATCTGGAGGCAAAGATAAAGATTAGTTATTGGGAATTGCTACTCAATTCCCAATAACCAATCTATCACATTCAGTTTGCGTATCCCGTCATAGACTGGGTTAAGGTCGTAGTCCATCGTAAGCAGATGCTTAGGATTGGAATCGTTTATGGCTTTCAGTGAAGCGAGTTCCCGCTCAAGGGTGGAGGGTTCCATCGTGGAATAGGCAACTTGGTAATACGAAATATAGCCCTTGATATCTTCGACAACGAAGTCAACTTCTTTGTCTCGCACCTTGCCTATATAGACACGTTCGTAGCGGCGGAGCAACTCCAGATAAATGACGTTCTCCAATAGACGACCTATATCTACCTGCATACGTTTGGGCAAACGGGATTGGCGGAAGCCTATATCAGACAAATAATACTTCTCAAATGTCCTTAGAAAGCCTTTGCCTTTGAGGTCGTAACGAGGCACCCGGAATAGTAGAAAAGCGTCGCATAAGATATTCAAGTATCTGGATACGGTTTTATTATCAATCACGACTTTCTCGCTCTTAAAGGTGTTAACGATTGAGTTTGGAGAAATTGGTGCGCCAATAGCATCAAAGAGGAAATCTATTATTTTGTTGAAAGCCGTTTTGTTATATACCTCTTGCCTTGTGAAGACATCCTTCTCTATGATAGTGCTCAGTATGGCTTTGAGAATCTTCTCCGGACGTTTATCCTCCTTATAACGCGAGGCAACGGCTTGCGGTATGCCGCCCTCATGCAAATAATCATCGAATATAGTCCTTGCATAAGCCTTTATTTCAGACTGTTGAGCCAATGTGAGGTCACTTAAATTCCTAAAACTTTCATTTTGTGAGCTGTTTTTGGAATTTACGGCATATTCCAAGTACTCTGCAAAGGAGAAAGGTAAGATGCTTATCTCAATATAACGCCCTGTAAGCAAGGTGGCTAACTCACCTGAAAGCAGGTAAGCATTGGAGCCGGTGATGTACAAATCCACATTCTCTTTGATAAAGAGGCTGTCCACCATGCGCTCAAAGTTGGCAATGTTCTGAACCTCGTCAAGGAAGATATAGTTCATTTTGTCTGGCACCAACTTCGCATCAATGTGCAGGTATATCTGGACGTAATCTCCAATGGCAAGCGTCTTGATGTCCTCAAAGTTATAGAACTGAATTTGTGCTTCGTCCACATTTGAGCGTATCTCGTCCGCCAGCATCTTCAGCATGGTGGACTTTCCGCTACGACGCATACCAGTCACAACCTTAATGATATGCTGGTCTTTCCATTCACGCAGTTGCTGCATGTAGGGCTTGCGCTCAATGAGGGATATAGGTATGTTATTGCTTATTGCCATATTCTTCTGATTTATATCTTTGTTGATTTACCATAGCCTATGAGTATTACAACAGCTAATATAATAAATAGAACCATCAAGATAACGGTTACAACAGAAATTATCCAAAACGATATGTATCTAACATTTTCATTGTTGACCATATTGGCTACTATCCAGCTTGTTATTGATGATAGAAATGATATAAGTGATACTAAAAGCACCCACCAATTCACGCGTTTTAGTCGCTTAATATAACCAATATATAATGATTCTTTGCACAAGAGGGAAGTTCCTCTACCCTCTTTTTTTATCTTTTCAGAGACATCTTTCAATTCGCTATGCCTATTCAAGATAAAAGAGTAGATGACCGTGAATAAAGTTGTCGCTATACCAAATATAACTAAATGAAAATTTGAAATATCTGATAAAAACGAACGTATAACTGCATCATTCAATTCATTCATACGATAGGTAATTAGAAACTATTGGTATTAACTTTGAAAAAACGAAATCTTCATCATGAACTTTCTCATCAAGTTCTTCTTGAGTTATAGATGTTTGCATATTAAAGATTTTCTCTCCAGCTTCATCAAATATTCCTTCTGCTTCTTTGAGTAGGTCTTTTGTGACCCTATATTCTGTTTTCCCTGAAATCATTCTTATTTCTTTCTTTTGAAATTCTTCTTTTTCTTCTTTGGATATGGTCATGATATCTTCCAAATCTTTTGTGGGAAGTTCTCTATATGACAGCGTTTTCTGTTTACTCAATTTCCCTCCAATACAGTATTCCACGTATTTACTGTTATCATTGTCATAATTACGTATACCACTACATTTTATTTGCAATTCTGGGATAGTTCTCCATTTTGATTTAATTTCATCCAAGATGGTCGGAAGCTTAATATTTGCAGTAGGTTTATTTAATATTTGATTCATTACTATTTTGGCTATTTTGGAAATATCCTCATTGTTTTTGGTAGGGTCTTCATAAACTAAAACCAAAAAATATCGTTTGAACTTTGTGCTACTTACACCATCTATTTTGGGATATAACATTACAAAATTTGTATCACTTCCAATCTTCGAATCTTTAGTTAAAGCTTTCTTTTCGCCAGTATCTATAAAACCGTCATGATAATTGGTAGTGTATGCCGATATTTTAAGCAACAGATAAGTATCTTCTCCTTGTTTTTTATCACTAAGTTGTATATTATCAATTACGGTAAGTTTCGTCTTGTTTTTATTTGCATATCTTTTCTTGTCAGATGACTGTGAATAATCATTTATCTTCCTCTCAACATAGGCAATCATATCAAAAACCGTATGACCACCAAAAAGATCATTGGAAGAATCTTCTACTATCTCAGTTGTATATACAGGAACCTTGATATTGTAAACAACACCCTTCTGTTCCATATTCTCCTTTTTCTGTGCCATAATTGCAATTGATTCTATTTTATTCAAATTTCACTTTCGGTAAATTCTTCACAATCTCCACCGTCTTCACGCTGATGGCGATGACGGAGCGGAGGAGGTCGAGGATGTAACGGGGTTGGTTGTGTTCGCGTGCCCAGTCGTTGGGGTCGTCCACAATGCAGTTGTCCTTGTTAATGGTAGTCGTTTCTTGGTAACATTTGCACTGAACAGCCCAGTAGGAGCCGGTATTTGCCACGAGGTCTATGCCCGTATCCGAGCCGCCCAAGTTCTTGCGGAAAGGGAACTCGTCCCACAGCCAAACCTTGGAGAAATGGGAAGCGTAGTATGGTTCCGTTAGCAGGTAGCGTTGCATAAGTCGCTCAAATCTGGCGCCTTTCTCTCGCTCAGATTGTGCTTCTTTGCGGTATATATCAAGCAGGGTGTTGAAATTCATCCATCTCTTGTTTCTTATTTTTAATTGTCCCAACGCTTTAATGGTTGGGCATTGCAAAGATACTGATAATCATTAAAGAATGAACAAAAGCGTTATAATTTCTTTGATAGAAAGCTGTGATTGATTTCGCATACCATTCTTGCTCGGATGCCCGCAGGTACATTTATAGCTGCCTCCCGAACTTCCGTTTCTTCTTTTTCTTTGGCAGCCAGCGCTCAGGTGAAACCCGATACTTTCCCATGAGGTGTATCGGAATATCCAACAGCTTCACCAAGAAAGGCGTGCCGGTCTTTTTTCGCTTCATGGAAATCCAGCGGCTACCGTCCTCCATTGTCTGGATGTCCTGCCAAGTCATCCTTTCCAAATCAGCATGGCTGATGCCGGTGAACGCCGCAAAGACAAAGATGTCCCTAAGAAGTTCTTGCGTGGGGGTATGTTGCGGCGTAGAGAGCAACCTTTGAAATTCATCGGCGGTCAACGAACGCACCTTTACGTTGGGTCGTTCAAACCAGTGACCGGCGAACGGATGGCGGGGCAACAGCCCACGACGTACCGCCAACATGACCACTTTACGTAATGGAATGATAAGAATGAAGGCTGTGTTCGCATTCTG
>JAISHU010000050.1 GCA_031262385.1 Mediterranea sp. (in: CFB group bacteria) | reverse complement strand
CGCTCTATCTGCTTGATACCGATAACGAAAAAAACAGTGGGTACGACCGCCCCATATCGGGACAACTCTATGGCGGCGACTGGGAAAACCGCCTGAAGCAAGAAATTATGCTCGGTATCGGTGGTATGCTGACGCTGAAGAAGTTGGGCATTAAGAAAGATGTCTATCACTGCAACGAAGGACATGCGGCACTCATCAATGTGCAACGCATCTGCGACTATGTAGCCGAGGGCATGACTTACGGCGAGGCTATCGAACTGGTGCGTGCCTCTTCTCTCTACACCGTACACACACCTGTGCCTGCCGGACACGATTACTTCGACGAAGGTTTATTCTCTAAATATATGAGCGGCTACCCCGACAAAATGGGCATCACGTGGGACGACCTGATGAACTTGGGACGCGATAATCCCGGCGACAAAGGGCAACGCTTCTGTATGTCTATATTTGCCTGCAACACTTCGCAGGAGGTAAATGGCGTAAGCTGGCTGCACGGAAAAGTTTCGCAAGAGATGTTTGCACCTATCTGGAAAGGTTATTTCCCCGAAGAGATGCACGTCAACTACGTCACCAACGGTGTGCACTTCCCTACATGGAGCGCTACCGAGTGGAAACACCTTTATGAGGAACACTTCGACGAAAACTTCCTTTACGACCAGTCTAACCCCAAGATTTGGCAGACTATCCACAATGTGTCCGACGAGGAGATTTGGAACACCCGCGTAAAACTGAAAAACAAACTGGTGGACTACATCCGCATACAGTTCCGTGAAACGTGGCTGAAGAATCAAGGCGACCCCTCGCGCATTGTGTCGCTGATGGATAAAATCAATCCCAATGCCTTGCTGATAGGCTTTGCCCGCCGTTTTGCTACCTACAAACGAGCGCATCTGTTGTTTACCGACCTCGAACGTCTTGCCAAAATTGTGAATAACCCCGACCGTCCCGTGCAGTTCCTATTCGCCGGAAAAGCACACCCTTACGACGGTGCCGGACAAGGGTTGATAAAGCAAATCATCGAAATATCCCGCCGACCCGAATTTCTGGGGAAGATTATCTTTTTGGAGAATTACGATATGCATTTGGCTCGCCGCTTGGTGTCGGGTGTAGACATCTGGCTCAATACACCCACGCGTCCGCTCGAAGCATCGGGTACATCGGGCGAAAAGGCGTTGATGAACGGAGTGGTAAACTTCTCCGTGCTCGACGGCTGGTGGCTGGAAGGCTATCGCGAAGGAGCCGGATGGGCATTGTCCGACAAACGCACGTATCAGAATCAGGAACAGCAAGACCAATTGGATGCAGCAACGATATACAGCTTGCTTGAAATGGAGATTTTGCCGCTCTACTACAATCAGGGCGATAAAGGGTATTCCGAGGGTTGGGTAAAAACCATCAAGAATTCCATTGCACAGATAGCACCTAACTACACCATGAAGCGTCAACTGGATGATTACTACAATAAGTTCTACAATAAGTTGGCAAAGCGTTTCCACATGCTCGACGACAATAATCATTCCAAAGCCAAAGAGTTAGCAGCGTGGAAAGAAGAGGTGGTGAGCAAATGGGATAGTATCGAAGTGGTTTCGTCCGACAAGTCGAAGGATCTTGTTAGCGGAAGTATCGAAAGCGGCGAAGAATATACCATTACGTTCGTAATCGACGAAAAAGGGCTGAACGATGCTATCGGCTTGGAACTGGTTGTTACTTACAATACACCCGACGGAAAGCAGCACATCTATACTGTGTCGCCCTTCAAGGTAGTGAAGAAAGAGGGTAGCCTCTATACGTTCCAGTTGACAAATGTGGTCGACACGGCAGGCAGTTTTAAGGTAGCTTACCGTATGTATCCCAAACATCCCGATTTGCCGCATCGTCAGGACTTCTGCTACGTGCGGTGGTTCATTTAGTAGACGTATAATAAAACCGCCCTATTCTCACGAACAGGGCGGTACGTAAATGTTAATAGATTTTTTAACATTTATGTAACAAAGGTTTTCTTTCGATTACCTGAGGGTTACCTCAATGATAGAATCTATATCGTCGAGCTTAGCCGGCATATCGAATGTGACGGCTCCGCTTTTTTTATCTTTCTTCCACGTCAGCTTATCTTGCAGGTTTACCCATTTAGCCGATTTAAACTTGGGCAAAACGAGTGATACGGGCTTACTGGCGTCGAGCACATGTATGTACAAGGTTTTATCCTTTTGTGTGGTAGCTCCCCACGGTTGGGGCAGCACCACACCACGCTGTGTGCCGTAGATGGTATATCCGTATTGTTTCAGCCAATCGCCCATGCTTGCCAACCGTTCGGTAGCTTCGGGTTGAATCTTTCCGTTGGGCATGGGACCTACATTCAGGAGCAAGTTGGCACTTGTACCCGCCGTGCGGATAAGCAGGTGAAGCAGTTCCTTAACGGGCTTGAAGTTGTCGTCGGTAATATTGAATCCCCACGACCCGTTAATGGTTTGGCAGGTTTCGAGCGGCATTTGTTGCGACACCTCTTGTCCACTGTAGCCATTTTGGTTTTCGCCGGGCACGTCGCGTTCAAAAATCTGATAATCTTCGCCGTTGATAGGGGGCAGATGGTGGTTGTTGGCTACCAGACATTGAGGTTGCAGCCGGTGAATGAGCGAGTAGATCTCGTTGTAGTGCCAGTCGGCATGTGTATCGAGGGTGGTACGGTTGTCGTCGTCGGTCTGGTCCCAGTGTCCGTCAAACCAGATGCCGGCTATCGGACCGTAGTTGGTGAGCAACTCGGTGAGTTGTGCCTTCATAAAGTTGATGTAGCTATTCCAGTCGCTTTTGCCGGTGCGTCCGCTCTTTTTGCCGGTGCGTCCGGTTTCCCACTGATAGTCGGGGCGCATCCAGTCCAGCGTGGAGTAGTAGAGTATCAGTTTGATGTCCTCTTTGTGGCACTCGTCGGCGAGTTGTTTTATCAGATCCTTGCCGTAGGGGGTGTTCATGATGTTCCAATCGGACTGTTTGGTGTCCCAGTTGCTGAATCCGTCGTGGTGGCGCGAGGTAAAGGTGATGTACTTCATGCCGGCATTTTTCGCAATTCGCACCCACTCTTTAGCGTCGAATGCCTGTGGGTTAAACAGGTCTTGCAGGCGCATGTAGTCGTGACCGCTGATGCCGCGGGTATTCATCACCCATTCGCCGGCACCCAGCACCGCATAAGGTCCGAAGTGTACAAACAGTCCGAAACGGGCATCTTTGAACCACTCGGTACGATTCACGGCTCCGATATTCGTAACAGGTCGTTGTTGCGCTGAAAGGTTGGCGCACAAGGCGCACAACACAGTCAGCGCAAGAAGTATTTTCTTCATAGGTAGTGTGTTTTCTAATTATCTCTTTCGTTGTTTTCGTTATTTCAGGAGTTCGGATAGTTTTTCGTCTATCGCTTCGCCGCGCAAGTTTTTGGCGATGATAGTACCTTCTCCGTCAATCAGCACGGTATGGGGGATAGAGCTTACGGCATAGAGTTTGGCACCCAAGCAGTTCCAGTATTGCAAATCCGACATTTGCGGCCAAGTGATGCCAAGGTCTTTAATGCCCTTTTTCCATGCATCGCCGTTGCGATCGAGCGATACGCCTACAATCTCGAATCCTTTGTTTTTGAATTGCGCATAGGTTTTGATGAGGTTAGGCATCTCTTTGCGGCACGGACCACACCAGCTTGCCCAGAAGTCCACCAGCACAATCTTTCCTTTGCCTGCATAGTCCGACAGTTTAATGGATTTGCCTTCGGGTGTTTGCAGTTCGAAGTCGATAAACTTCTTGCCAACGGCTGTTTGCTTCATGGTAGCCACATTTTCTTTAATCTTTTGAATGCCGGCGTCGTCGTTGTAGGCGGCGGGAATCTGCGGAAGCAGTTCTTCGAGTTCTTCGAGCTGCAGGCTGTAATGGTTGTCCTTCAGCAAGTAGACACCCACAAGGTTGTTGATGTTCTTTTTGATGCCGGTTTTGATAATATCATACTGCTTGTCAGCCAGTTCGTTCATTTGCCCCATCAGTTGGGCACGGTTTTCGTCGGTGAGCGAGGTATCGGCAAGCGACTCGTTGAGGGTTGTAGCCTCTTTATTCAGTTCGTTGATAGCTGTTCGTACTTCCTGATAAGCGTCGTTGTTGAGGGTTCCGGTAGCTACGTCGCTCATACGGGTGAGCTGGACGTTTATCGTGCCGTTTTCGAGGAAGATTGGCATGGTCAGACCTTCGTAGCTATTAGGCTTGTAAGCAATCATGCAAACAATGGTCGAATCTTGTACGCCGTTGAATTGGAAGGTTCCTTTTACAATCACAGCCGAATCACGGCTTACATATTGCCGGTTTTCTCGGGTTTGCAGGTAAACGGTTTCGCCGTCTTCACCGCCTTCTACGGTTCCGTTAATCACGTAGCCTTTGTTTTCGCCGCACGATGCAACGAACAGAGCTGTTGTTAATAGGTAAATAAATCTTTTCATTGTATTTTCTAAGTTTTAGTAAAATTTGGGACAAATATAGAATAAAAAAATCCTCTCTGTCAAAAACAGAGAGGATTTTATGCTTTTACAACTAAAAGTCTTCCTTATTCGGCAGCTTTTTCGGTTGTAGCTTCGGTAGCGGGAGCTTCGGCTTGTGCAGGTGCTTCTTGAGCAACCTCTTCGGCAGGAGCTTCTTCTGCGGGAGTGGCGGCAGCCAGTTCGGCAGCTTTCTTCTCGGCGAGCGCTTTTGCTTTAGCTTCATTTATTTTCTTTTCGGCATCCAAGCGTGCTTTTTCAGCGGCTTTTTTTGCTTCGGCGTCTTTGGCTTTCAATGCAGCCAGTCCGCTTTGCTTGTTGTTTTTCCAAGCTTCGAATTTTGCTTCGGCTTCGGCTTCACCAAAGGCGCCTTTGGCTACACCGCCCAGCAGGTGTTTCTTCATATAAACACCTTCGCGCGAAAGGATGTTGCGAACGGTATCGGTGGGTTGTGCACCTTTCAATACCCAGTCCAAAGCGCGGTCAAACTTCAAATCTACTGTGGCAGGATTGGTGTTGGGGTTGTACGTACCAATCTTCTCAATAAATTTACCATCACGTGGTGCTCTTACGTCGGCAATAACAATGGAGTAGAA
>JAISHU010000078.1 GCA_031262385.1 Mediterranea sp. (in: CFB group bacteria) | reverse complement strand
ATTGTACTTACCACCCGCAACGAATTGGCTTCCGAGGTGCTGATTGCCCAACAACAGCATCAGGTAAAAGGGGTGGTGACCGACACCAAAGGCGAACCCGTTATCGGTGCCAATGTCATGCAACAGGGTACAACCAACGGCACCATTACCAATGTGAACGGAGAGTTTACGCTCAATGTGCCTGCCGATGCCACGCTCACGGTGAGCTACGTGGGCTATCAACCCGTAACCGTAAAGGTGAACGGACAAACATCGCTCCACATACAGATGCAAGAAGATGCACTGACACTGGAAACCGTGGTGGTGACGGCGATGGGTATCAAGAAAAAAGCCGCCTCGCTGACCTACTCCACCCAGCAAGTAAACGGCGACGAACTTACACGCGCCAAAGACCCCAACCTGATTACCGCACTGGCAGGTAAAACGTCGGGCGTGCAAATTACCAAAAGTGCCAACCTCGGCGGCTCGTCCAAAGTAGCGATTCGCGGGGCACGCTCGGCATACGCCACCGGCAACAACCAACCGTTGTATGTTATCGACGGAGTGCCCATGCTGAACAACTCCACCGAATCGTCGGGTACCGTTATCGGCGGCGCTTCCGACGGCATCAACCGCGACGCGGGCGACGGCATCTCCAACCTCAACCCCGATGATATCGAGAGCATGAGCATTCTTAAAGGTGCTTCGGCTTCGGCACTCTACGGTTCGCAGGCTGCCAACGGCGTCATTCTTATCACTACCAAAACAGGTAAGGCAGGAATGCACCGCATCACCTTCTCGTCCAACCTCACCATCGACCAAGCCATCAACATGCCCGAGTTCCAAAATAGCTACGGACGCAATGCCGACGGCGGTACGGGAAGCTGGGGTGCCAAGGGCGCACAGAAAGACTACGACTTACCGGGCGAATATTTCGGTAACGGCGTTACCGCCATTAACTCGCTCTCGATAAGCACCGGCAACGAACGCATGCAAACCTACTTCTCGTATGCCAACACCACCGCACGGGGCATCGTAGACAACAACGTCATGCAGAAGCACAACCTAAACCTTCACGAGACGGCTTCGCTCTTCAACGACCGCCTGAAATTGGACGGCAACGCTACGTTGATGATGCAAAACCTCAAAAACTCGCCTTCCACCGGCGGATATTACCTCAACCCGCTGGTAAGCCTTTACAGCTTCCCGCGCGGCGTGGATATGTCGCCCTACCGCAATCAGTTCGAAATACTCAACTCCGACCGCAACATGATGGCGCAAAACTGGATTGAGAAGAACGCCGACGGTACCGTAAGCGAATGGTCACAAAACCCCTACTGGCTGCGCAACCGCGTGCTGAGCACCAACAAACGCTACCGTGCCATGGGTTCCGTCAGTGCCTCGCTGAAGATAACCGACTGGCTCTCGTTACAGGCACGCGGCAACGTGGATTACACCAACGACAAGTTCGAAAACCAAATGTATGCCACCACCGCTCCCAACGTAGCGGGACAGTACAACGGCAAGGAGAACGGACGCTACGTGTGGTCGAACGAACAAAACTTCCAAGTGTATGGCGACGTGATGGCAATGTTCAACAAAGATTTCAACGGCTTCTCCGTCAACGGTGCCTTGGGTGCAAGCATCAACCAAAGCACACTCAACTCACTGTTCCTCGACTCGCACCTTGCTTCGCTTTACAAACCGAACGTGTTCGTGGTGGCAAACATCCCCATGACTTCCAAAGCGGTGTCCCAACAAACCATCGATGCCAAACGCACGTTGCAGTCGGTCTTTGCCACCGCACAATTAGGCTGGAAAGAGATGCTTTACCTCGACCTCACGGTGCGCAACGACTGGTCGTCGACACTCGCCTACACCGACAGTAAAAAGAGCGGTTTCTTCTATCCTTCGGTGGGCTTGACGTGGCTCATCAACAAAACCGTCGCTTTGCCCGAATGGATAAACTTCGCCAAACTGCGCGGTTCGTATGCCGAGGTGGGCAACGACCTTCCCTTGGGCATCACCAATCCGGTAGATATTCTGGGAGCCGGAGGCACCGTGTCGATGAACGACACCGAACAGCGCGGCGACCTCAAACCCGAACGCAGTAAGTCGGTTGAGTTCGGCGCCGAGTTCCGCTTCTTCCACGACCGCTTCGGCATCGACTTCACATGGTACCAAACCAACACCATTAACCAGTTGTTGCGCATGGATAATCCTTCGGGTTCGGCTTACAAGTACCGTTACATCAACGCCGGAAAGATACGCAACCAAGGCATTGAGCTTACCGTGGACGCTACGCCGGTGATGAACGACAACTTCCGCTGGAAGACCGCTTTCAATATGTCAGCCAACCGCAACAAAGTGGTGTCGCTGCACCCCGACTACACACAGTTCTCTTACTACGGCGAAGGCTTCAGTGCCGCTTACCAGATGCGCATCGTAGAGGGCGGCAAGCTGGGCGATATCTACGGTAACGCCTTTGCCCGCGACGAGAGCGGCAAAATTGTGACAGACGAAACCGACCCCAACAAACCGATGGGCAACTCGGGCAACAAAGATCTGCTGGGCAATACCAACCCCGACTTCTTGCTGGGATGGGGCAACACACTTACTTATAAAAACTTCAACCTCTACTTCCTTATCGACTGTCGCTTTGGCGGAAAGGTAATGTCGCTCACGCAGTCCGAACTGGATGCGCGCGGTGTGACTCCGGCTACCGCCGACGCACGCGACCGCGGCTATGTGGAGTATCAGGGACAACGCTTCAACGACCCGCAAACTTTCTTTGCCTCTGTGGGCGGACGCAACGGCATCTCGGAGTACTACATGTACAGTGCCACCAACATCCGTCTGCGCGAGCTTTCGCTGAGCTACTCGTTCCCCACGTCGTTGCTCGACAAGACACACTTCATCAAAGGATTGGACGTATCGCTCATCGCACGCAACCTCTTCTTCTTTAAGAACGATGCGCCGTTCGACCCCGATGCCATTCTTTCGGTGGGCAACAACAACCAAGGCGTGGACGTCTTCGGTATGCCCACCACCCGCAACATCGGTTTTAACCTGAAGTTTACTTTTTAATCACACTAAAACGCATTATATATGAAACGTAACCATATTACAACCCTACTGGCTGCCGCACTGCTTATCCTTGCAGGCTGTACCGACGGTTTTGAAAACGACAACCGCATCAAAGGCGGCTTTTCGGACGACAAGAAAGAGATAGATTTCCAAAATCTTACCTCGCCGTTCGAAACCATTCAACTGGGTATCTACTTCAACGACCCCTCTGTGGGACTCAACTGGGTGTTCCAGCTCACACAGTCGTTGGCACACGATATGTTCTCCGGTTATTTTATGGACCCCACGGCTAAATTCATGGACAAAAATGCTACGTACAACCTCAACGTAGGTTGGACCAACGCTGCGTGGGGTTATACCTACGGTACAGTCTACGCCGCCATCCAACGGGCTGAAGCTAATTTTGCAAACAATGCCAGCCTCAAAGGTTACTTGGGTGTTACCCAGATCCTGAAAGTGGAAACCATGCACCGCGTAGCCGATACCTACGGTCCGCTGGTGTACCATAAAGTCGGCGAAAGCCCTCGCGTGTACGACCTCAAAGAGGCTTACACCCGCTTCTTTGCCGACCTCGACGACGCACAGACACTTATCCGCGACTATTTGGCTGCCGACGGCGACAATAATAAGTTCCGCGACTACGACATGCTCACCTCCGGCAAAACACTCTCCGACTGGTTGAAGTTTGCCAACTCGCTGCGCCTGCGTCTGGCTATCCGCGTGTCGAATGTCGACGCCGTTCTTGCCGCCGCACAAGCCAAGAAAGCGTTGGAAGATGCCGCGGGCGTACTGGAAGGAGCACGCGAAACCATTGCCGTATCGGGTGCCAACTTCAACAACCCGCTACGCGGCGTGGCAGGTTGGGGCGAAGTCTATATGAATGCTTCCATGGCATCTATCATCAACGGTTACAAAGACCCGCGCGGCGTCAAGTGGTACAGCCCTGCCTCGCTGGAGGGCTACAAAGACCAACTGCTGGGAATACCCGTGGGACTTCCCATGAAAGAAGGCGATGCCAGCACGTATGGAGTATGCTCGCCTCTTAACACGTCGACTATCGACGAAAAGACACCTGCCAACCTGATGACCGCCGCCGAAGTGTGGTTCCTGCGTGCGGAAGCTGCACTGCGCGGCTACACCGACGAAAACGCCGAAGAGTGCTACACCAACGGCGTAACTACCTCGTTCACTCAATGGGACTGCATGGGCGTGTCCGAATATCTGGCGGGCGACCAAACACCGGCGGACTATAAAGATGTCGTGTCGGGCGGCACAGTGGGCAAAGACATGCCCGCCCTTATCACCGTCTCCCCCAAATGGGACAATGCCGACAGCCGGGAGGTGAAGCTCGAAAAGATTATCACCCAGAAATGGTTGGCTTGCTGGCCTGAGAGCTACGAAGCTTGGTCGGAACAACGCCGCACAGGTTATCCCAAGCTCTTCAAGGTGCAAAACAACTACAGCGGAGGAGCCATCGACACCGAAATCATGATTCGCCGTCTGCCCTTCTCGACCGATGCGGCAAACAACGACCCCGGTCAGTACTCCGAACTGAAATCCAAACTCGGCGGCGAAGACAACGGCGGCACCCGCCTGTGGTGGGATGCGGGAGAAAACAAATTCTAAGGGTAAATTAAGATTGATAGCTTTTTGAAGAGGAAGGAGTTACCATGCGGGATGTTCCCCAACGGTAACTCCTCATCTTTTTGCAACGACGTGTATGGTTACGGATAATTTGTCCATCTAAAAACGGCAAATATCTACAAAACAACCTAACCCCCAACGCCTTACCAAATGCAAATGTCCATGTCGCGTCTCGTTGGAATAAGAGATAAGGTCATACCTTTGTCACATCAAAATCATTAAAACTTTAATCAGATGAAAGCAATTATCAAATTACATCTCAGTGTGCTACTTGGCATCCTATTGCCTATCCCCGTCGGCAATGCGTTAGTGCCGTATATCTATTGGAAACTGAACAAAGAATACGGTGACTCCTTCGAACGGCACGCCCGCAACCTGTTGAACTTTCATATTTTGGTCAACATCGTTTTCTTTATTGTTTGGTTTGTCGTCTGTTTCAACTTTGTGAAAGAGGCAATGGCGGGTATCAAGCCCGATTTTACAGACTTCCTCTACCCGATACTCCCGATGTTCGTATTGGTGTTTTTGTATCCCATTGCCGCCGCCCTTTACCTCTATTTCAGCAAAAAGGATGTGTTGGTATATCCCAAACTGATACCTTTCTTTAAAGAAAGTAAGTAAATCGCCTGCTCAGGATACATCTACCCGGACAGCCACTCCTTTTTTAATTAAATTTGTGGCGCAATCATACTTTGCATATGAAAAAAATAGTTTTAACGGTCGCCGTTGTAGCAACATTGCTCTTTATGAAGTACGGAAATCTATCCGCACAATCTTTTGTGCATGCCGATGTGCAAGATACCGGTGTGCCGTTGTACACCGAATCGGAGAAAGACGAAATCATCCGAATCGTCCTCGGCGTCTTTGTACTCTACCTGCTTGGCGGCGTAGTCGTCATCGGCTGGTATCAGCGACAACTCTTGCAAAAAGAGCGCACCATAAAGAAACAGGAAATCGCCCTTAGCGAACATCAACTGCGCATCTACGAAAACGAAGCATCTATCAGTCACAATCAGCTTATTGTGGACAAATTAATGTCGGCTATCGACAGCAACGACGCCGATACACTGGAAGCACAGAATGCCATAAAGACGATGCAAGAACAAAACCAAACACTGCAAGAAGAAAATGCAGTGCTGCAACATCAGATAGACGAGCAAGCCTCTACGTTAACCCGCCAGTCGAGAGAATTGCAATTGCTAAAGACGCTTTCGCAAGAGAATTCCGAGCTACGCATCCGCACGGAACTGCTGTACGACAAACTGTCCGCACAGATGGAGGTGGTGTGCGAACTGAAAACAGCCCCCAAATGTTTGACTCCCACCCGCTGGGTAAAAGTTCGAGATGCCGTAAACTACATATACGATAACTTTACAGACAGACTGTACCGCTGCCTGCCTACGCTTTCTGAAAACGAAATCAAACTGTGTTGTCTGATAAAATTGCATCTGCCGCTATCCACCATTGCCACACTGTTGGGCATTGCTCCCGAATCGGTATCCAAGCAAAAGCTGCGCTTGAAAGAGCATATCGCACGCGACATGGGGGCGGTGTTCAATAAGGAACGCAATCTGGATGTACTGATTTGGGAAATATAAGAGTGGGAGAATGTTTTTAGGAAAGGATAATGCTATAAGAAAGTTTCACCTAATTTTTGCGGTGAGTTGCGCGAATAACTCACTGAGTTACGTCACTGAATCACGTGATTGACGTAGCTGAATCACGTGATTGGCATAGCTAACTCACTGAGTTACGAAGCCAACTTACCTGATTGCCACAATTAAAAGACAAAAGAGCCGGCTCCAATCGTAAAACATTGGAGCCGGCTCTTGTTATAAGTACTCGTCAGGCGATTGCTTAATAACCGCCTGCTTTGATGATGCGTTTAGGTATCTCGGTATTATCGTACTTGCCTGCAAAGAGTTTGGAGCCTGCGCCGATGGCGTACACCGGCACATACTCGGCGGTGTGACTGCCGCTGGTCCAACCCAGTCTGGCTATTTGCGTCATTACTTCGTTGGCTACTTCGGCAAGCGGTTCGGTTTTGGAGTAGAGAGACTCTTTGAAAACGACATGGTTCTGTATGAACGACTCGTCGAAGGCGTCGTGCAGACGTCTCTCTTGCTTCCATGTCAGCGGCACTTCTTTCCAGAAGCCCAACTTCTCGGAGAGCAAGGTCTTTACATCTTCCCACGTGGTTTTCGTGCCTTTGTCTTTACGCAGGGTGGTAATGGCATACGACAGTTTGTCGACCGATTGTTTTTGGTTGGCAAGCGACTTGAGGTTTAGCACGTAGCTTCCGATACCCAAGCCCATGCCGCCGGTTTCGTGGTCGGCGGTTACGACAATCAGTGTCTCTTTGGGATGTTTTTTATAGAACTCGTAGGCTACGCGGATGGCATTATCCATATCCACCACTTCGTTGAAAACGGTGGCGGGGTCGTTGTTGTGGCATGCCCAGTCAATCTTACCGCCTTCCACCATCAGGAAGAACCCTTTGGAGTTTCCTTTGGTAAGGAATGCAATGGCGCTTTCGGTAATTTGAGAGAGGGTAAGGTCGTCTGCATTGCGGTCGATAGCATAGGGCAGGCTCTCGTTGTCTGTGCCGTCTTTCTGAATAAGAATCATCTTTTGCGACGATGCCATTTTAGAACGAAACTCGTCTACCCCTTTCACAAGCGTATATCCGGCTTTGTCCAGAATGGGATATATCGAAGGAGCTTCTTGTTTCTCGTAGTTGGTGTGCGGTTTCAAGAATCCGCTACCGGCGTGGAAGTCGAAGTTTGCTTTGGGGATGTCGAGTGCTATCTCGTAGTACATGCTACGCTTGGTTTGATGCGCATAAAACGCTGCGGGCGTGGCGTGGTCTACGCTTACGCTGGTGGTGATGCCCACTTTGCGTCCGGCTTTCTTTGCTTTTTCGGCAACGGTCGGCAATATGTTTTCGTCGGCGTCCATGCTGATAGCGCTGTTGTAGGTTTTAGTACCGGTCGCCAAGGCTGTTCCGGCAGCCGCCGAATCGGTGATAGAGTTGGTCTTCGAATACGTAGTGGCAATACCCACGGCGGGGAAGGTAGTAAAGAGCAACGATTCCGTGCCGATGCGTCCGGCTTTTTCTGCCAAGAACATTTCCGTGCCGTTAACTTGATTGACTCCCATTCCATCACCAATGAAATAGAAGACATACTTTGCCTGCTGAGCAAATGCAGTAGTGGTGCTCAGCAAAGCAATCAGTAATACATAAGTGTACTTTTTCATTTTATTTTTATTGGGGTTACTAATTATCAATAAGGTAGCCGCAAAAGTAAGCATCCTTGCTTAATTATGCAAAGGTTAAGAAACAGAAAACCCCGAAAGCTCCAAACGATGCAAGCTTTCGGGGATATATGTTCTGCGACTTACGCAATGTTACATTCCTTTTAAGATGTTCATTGTGTCGGTGGCAATCATCAGTTCTTCGTCGGTGGGTACTACCACCACTTTCACTTTCGACTGCGGGGTAGAGACGATAATTTCTTGGCTGCGTGCCTTGTTTTTCTCGTCATCGAGTTCCACGCCCAGAAACTCCAGTCCTTTGCAGGCACCGGCACGGCACGACTCTTGGTTTTCGCCCACGCCGCCGGTAAACACGATGACGTCGACACCGCCCAATGCAGCCGCATAAGCGCCGATGTATTTCTTGATGCGATAGAAATAAATCTCTTCGGCTAAGATTGCCATGGGGTTGCCTTCCGCCACGGCATCTTCGAGTTCGCGCATGTCGCTCGACACGCCCGATATGCCCAGTACGCCGCTCTTTTTGTTAAGCAGATCCGAGATACCTGATATATCCAGTTTTTCTTTTTCCATGAGGAAAGTCACTGCGCCGGCATCGATGTCGCCGCAACGCGTACCCATCACCAAACCTTCGAGCGGTGTCAGTCCCATGCTGGTATCGATGCACTTGCCGTCTTTAATAGCGGTGATAGAGGCGCCGTTACCTATGTGGCAGGTAATGATACGCGAGCCTTCCACGGGTATGCCGAGAAATTCGCACACCCGTTGCGACACGTAGCGGTGCGAGGTACCGTGGAAGCCGTAGCGACGTACGCCGTATTTTTTATAGAGTTCGTAGGGTATGGCATAGAGATACGCATAGTCAGGCATTGTCTGGTGGAATGCGGTGTCGAACACGCCTATCTGCGGCACGTTGGGGAGAGAGGCGGCAATGGCATTCACCCCTTTCAGGTTGGCTGGGTTGTGCAGCGGAGCCAGTTCGTTGCAAGCTTCGAAGGCTTCGAGCACTTCGGCGGTAAGCGGTTGCGACTTGCTGAACTTTTCGCCGGCATGTACCATACGGTGTCCCACAGCGTTGATTTCGTCGAGCGAACGGATAGCGCCATACTCGGGATGGATGAGCGTTTGCAGAATAAACTCTACTCCGGCAGTGTGCTCGGGAATATCTTTTTCAAGAATCTTTTTTTCGCCGTTAGGCAAGGTCAGTTTCAGGAACGAGCCGTTCAGTCCGATTTTCTCGATACCGCCTTGAGCGATAACCGTCTGATGTTGCATGTCGAACATCTTATACTTGATGGACGAACTACCACAGTTCAATACTAAAATTTTCATCTTTTATTTATACTGTTAGGGAGGTTATTTCTGTAGATTGGCAGCTATAGCTTGGTTGGCTGTAATGGCAATCATGCGATACACATCTTCTATAGAGCATCCGCGCGAAAGGTCGTTCACCGGTTTGGCAATACCTTGCAAGATAGGACCTACGGCATCGGCGTGTCCCAGTCGTTGAACCAATTTGTAGGAGATGTTGCCAACTTCGAGACTGGGTACAATCAGCACGTTGGCATGTCCGGCAATTGCCGAGCCGGGTGCTTTGCTTGCGCCTACTTCGGGCACCAATGCGGCATCCGCTTGTAGTTCGCCGTCAATGGCGAGGTCGGGTGCCAGTTCTTTGGCAATCTTCAAGGCGTCGATAACCTTGTCCACCACTTCGTGTTTGGCAGAACCTTTGGTAGAGAAGCTCAGCAGCGCCACTTTGGGGTCGACGTCCAAGATTGCTTTGGCGGTGTGTGCCGTGCAAACGGCGATTTGTGCAAGTTGTTCGGCATCGGGCACAGGTGTCACTGCTACATCGCCCATTATCAAGATGCCGTTCTTTCCATATTCGGGAGCATGCGTAAGCATAATCATTGCGCCCGATACGGTTTTGATGCCCGGCAACGTTTTAATGATTTGCAAAGCAGGGCGAAGCACGTCGCCGGTGGTGTTGCGGGCACCTGCCAATTGTCCGTCGGCATCGCCGCTTTTAATGATGAGGCAACCCAAGTAGAGCGGGTTGACCACCAGTTTGCGAGCTTCTTCAAGGGTGAGTCCCTTATTTTTTCGCAGTTCATAGAGTAGCTCGGCGTACTCTTCTTGTTTAGGATGATTTTCAGGGTCGATAATGGTGGCTTTGTCAATATTGCCAAGTCCCCATTCGGCTGCACAAGCCCGTATTTCTTCGGGGTTTCCCAAAAGGATAATGTCCGCAATGCCCTCTGTAAGAATCAAGTTGGCGGCCTTTAAGGTGCGTTCTTCCGTGCCTTCCGGAAGAACAATTCGTTGACGGTTTGCTTTTGCGCGTTCAACGATGTCGTTTATCAATCTTTGCATATAAATAATAGGTATAAAATCTCCCCTTGTGGGAGTGCTGTTGTGTAAATCGCGGCGCAAAAGTACAGAATAATGCAATATACACATTACAATTTCCGCTAATTTTCTATCTCACTGCATAATTATTGAGATATTTAACGAATTGCAATCTTTAGAGCTTCTAAGAAACTGTTTTGAATTTAGTGCTCTTTGATTTGAGAGCTATTTTCGAGGATTATCTTTCTGTTTTAGGAGGAAGATAGCAAGCTATCTGACGAGTAAAAGAGGAAGATAAGACCGAAAAGAGACTCAAAGCATGAGTAATAAAAATCATTTCAATAAATTCAAAACGGTTTCTAAGTCTACAGCCTACTGTAAGTTATCTTCCAATCGTAGTCGGCATAGAGACACACTTCGCTCAATATTTGTGCCAAGTGCCTGCCGGTAATCTTCTCGAAGTCTTCTTGCCGCGGCAGTACAAAGAGGCCGCCAAGGTCGACTGCACCCGGACTGCTGAGCAGGCGTGCGTTGCCTTTGGCGTAGTAACAACGGGGGCGATGTGCTGCGCGGGGTATAATGCAGAGTGTATAGCGACCCCCTTCGTACCATGCAAGCAGATTTACCGGAGGCTCTTCGGGTGTGTTACCCCACACACCGTGCATCACTTTTTCGGTTAGCTCAAAGATGCCTCCCGCATCACTCCCTTCGACAATCAGCGCACGGCGGAAGAGGTCGCCCAGCAAGACATAAACCGTGCTCTTGCCGCTGCGGAAGCTTGCCAACTCCATTGGAGAGAGCTTGCGCCACTGCGACTCAATAGACATAAATCCCCTGTTGCCTACCTGAAAGTGAAAATGGTCGGGCGCGGAAGCTCCACACTTCGCACCGTTATAAAAGATGGTATAGCCGGGCAACTCCTCTGCGAACTCCAGCATATCGAGCAGTCGTTCGGGAGCGGTGGGAAAGATGAGTTGTCGGGTGTGTTCCACATGCTTAATGGTGAGGTGACGGGGAAAGATAGGATACGGATTGAGCAGTATATGATACGTATGTCCGTAGCCATGCCCGTAGGTACCCAACGTTTGCTGTTCGCTCGGCAGATGGTCGGTGCATAAAAAACAAGGGCGGTTGGCGATGCTCTCCGCATCAACCTGCGACGCCGACGAGGTGATGCGTCCCGGATTGTATTGTACCCGATATTGCACCTGTCCTACCATCAGCTCTTTGGTCTGTACAGCATTCAGCGCCGAATAGTTAGCGCCTGCCGACGGCCATGCTGCACACTGTTGTTGAAAGAATGGTTCGATGTCTATTGTCATATTTTGAATGAATTACAATCATTGATGCCGGGGCTGTAACGCCGTACGTGCCTGAAGTTCCCACGTGCGTATGCGATCTTTGTATAGATTGTGGGCGTTCTGTGTGCCGATGTCGAGTGCGGCATCCGAATTGCCTTCCCAGCGGCGGCAGAGGTAGACCACCCGGTAAACACGCCCGATGCGGTAACGTCGCGAAAGATTCAGTCCCAGTGCATAGTCCTCGCCATAGCTGGTGTTGGGCAGCATCACTTCGCGGAGCACGGGGGTATAGAAAGCACGCGGCGCACCCAGTCCGTTGATGCGCAGGGCATTGTTGCGTCCGTTATCGGGAGTCCACTCCCGGTGGTCGATGATGCCGGGCGGAATCTCGCGCATGGCAAAGTCGGTCATGCGGTAGGTGCCCACCACCATGGCACAGTTCTGTTCGTAGAAAGCTTGCACAAGGGTGGCAAGTGCCTGCGTGTCACTGTACACGTCGTCGCTGTCTAATTGCACGGCAAACTTTCCGCATGCCGGATGATGCACGCCCAAGTTCCAACAGCCGCCGATGCCGAGGTCGTCTCGTTCGGGGATAAGGTGCACCAGACGTGTATCGTGCTTAAACTCGTTGATGGCTTCGGTGGTGCCGTCGGTGGAGTGATTGTCTATCACGATAAGGTTAAAGCGGAAGTCCGTTTCCTGACTCAGCACCGAACGAATGGCATCGCGCACGGTGCGAATGCGGTTACGTACGGGAATGATTACCGAGGCTTCGCACGCCCAATCGTCTTTATCCAACCGCACCGGTTCGAACACCGGCGGCAGGTAAGCGCCTATCTCCTTGAGGTGTTCGGTGCAAGCCTGCTCCATTTCTATCTGTACTTCGCGGTTCTTGGGGTCAACGTAGTCGAACAGTTTCTCACCGCTGCGGCGTGTATCTTTTTCCGTCTCGGTGTAGAGATATTCGTTGATGTGTACGGGCAATCGTCGCTGCGAGAGTTTCAGTCGCAGGTCGTACAGACCGGCATACCGGTAGTGCGCCGTCGTGCGCGAGGCAGCTTCTTTGAGAGCCGGCGTGCGAAAGAGTAGCAACGCTCCGAAGTCGAAGTCGTCGCGCAGCGAACCTTGCTGATAGTCGATGAGCGGCGCCTCCCGTCGTTCGCCGTTTACTATCTGATAGCGGTCGGCATACACCATGTCCGCACCGCTGTCGTTCAGTATCCGTATCATCCGTCGGAGGGCAAACATGCCCGGCACTACCTCCTCGCGCTCCTTGGTGTAAAGCAGTGTATAGGGCGCATCGGCTTGCAGTGCCAGTTGCCGCACCTCCTCGCTCGAACAGAGGCGGGGAAGGTAAAAAGAGTTCAGTTCGTTCATGAGATTGCGATTCTTTCTGTTTTTCTTTTCTTTATCAGTAAACATAGTCCGGCAAAGGTAAGGACAGCATTGAGTATCAACAGTTCGTAACTAAAGCGATAGCCGCCAAACCATGCCTCGGAATATCGGTCGACAACAAAGCAGAGCACCGGCGAAAGCAGAGCCACCAAGGGTACATAACGGTCGCGTACGGATGTTTTTGTCAAGATGCCGAAGGCAAACATGCCCAAGATAGGACCGTAGGTGTAGCTTGCCAGCACATACACCGCATCGATGACGCTGGTGTTGTTCAGCATCCCGAATATATAAATGGTAACTGCCATTACCACCGCCATAGCCACATGCACGCGTTTGCGTGTCTGCTTCACCTGCTGCTCGCTCTTGCCTTTGGTGCCGAGGATGTCGACGGTGAACGAAGTGGTGAGTGCCGTCAGTGCCGACCCTCCGGCGGAGTAGGCAGACGAAATGAGTCCCACTATAAACAAGATGCCCACACTCATGGGGAAGTAACCGCCGGTGGCTATCAGCGGGAAGAGTTCGTCGCTCTTGTCTACCTTGATACCTTGCGCATCGGCAAACAGATAGAGCAGTACGCCCAGCATCAGAAACAACAGGATGACCACGCACTGCAACAGAATGCTGGTAATCATGTTCTTTTGTGCATCACGGAAGTTCTTGCAACTGAGGTTGCGTTGCATCATATCTTGGTCTAACCCCGTCATGGCAATCATGGTGAAGGCTCCGGCAAGAAACTGCTTAAAGAAATATTGCTTGTTGTTGATGTCGTCGAAGAAGAAGATGCGCGACATCGTACTGTCGGCAACGGCACTCACCATGCCGCCGAACGTGAAGTGCATGTCGCGGGCAATGAACACGATGCACAGCACCAGCGACACCACCAGACAGAGTGTTTTGAGCGAATCAGTCCAGATAAGCGACTTTACGCCTCCCTGAAACGTGTAGAGCCACACCAGCATCACCGCTACCGCCACGTTGAGGACAAAAGGCAGCCTCAGCGGGTCGAACACCAACAGTTGCAGGGTGAGGCACACCAAAAAGAGGCGCACGGCAGCACCCAGCATCTTCGAGATAAAGAAGAACCATGCACCCGTGCGGTAAGAGGTCATGCCAAAACGGTTTGCCAAATATTCGTAGATAGATACCAGTTTCATGCGGTAGAACAGCGGCGTCAGCACAAACGCTATCACCATTTGTCCCGCCACAAAGCCCAGCACCATTTGCATGTAACCAAAGCTACTCGCTCCCACCATACCGGGTACCGATACAAAAGTAACGCCCGAAATGCTGGACCCAATCATGGCAAAAGCCACCACATACCACGGCGATTTGCGGTTGCCCACAAAAAAACCTTCGTTATCGGCTTTGCGTCCGGCAACGTAAGAGATAAGGAAGAGTATTACAAAATAACCTACAACGGTTAGAACAACGGCAAATGGCGACATAAGATTAAGTTTTGAGCTTTTAAGTTTCTACGTTTTGAGTTTTTAAAGTTTCTAAGGCTGATTAGGTGGATTAGGTGGGTCAGGGTAAAGCAAGTAGGGTTTTCTTCGCTTCTTAAAGCCTTCCACATCTTCTTTCCACATCGCTTTTATCTCGGCTGCGCTTTTGCCTTCTTCTATCATCTTCCGCACATAGTCTACGCCGATGAGACGTTCGAAAAAAGAGGTAAAAAAGCGGTCGCCCTCATTGAGGTTGCGATAGGCGTCAATCAAGTAAGAGAGGTCGATGCCCTTTGCCCAAATCTCCTCGTCGCTGAGCGTGCTCAGGTTGACGCCGTGACACAGACGGTCTTGCTGCGGCGGCTTCTTTGCGCCGGGCATGCTGCGCGGGGTGAAGCTGTACGTATAGCCGGTCATGCGGGGATGTCCGTACACTTGGAAGGGCAACGACGTACCGCGCCCCAAACTGACGGGAGTAGCTTCGAAGAAACAGAGGGAGGGATAAAGGTAAACCGCCTTCATGGTAGGCAGATTGGGCGACGGTGCTATCGGCAACCGATAGAGCGTAGTGTGCGAGTAGTTGAGGCAGGGTATCACCGTGAGGCGGCAACGACGTCCGTCGGTCAACCATCCTTCGCCGTTAATCATCTGCGCCAGTTCGCCCAGTGTCATGCCATGCACCACCGGAATGGGCAGCGCACCCACGCCCGACCGGTGCTTCCTTTCCAGTAGCGGTCCGTCCACATAGTGCCCGTTGGGATTGGGACGGTCCAGCAGCAACACCTCTTTCCCGTATTCGGCACAGGCATCCATTAGTCGGAGCATAGATATATAATAGGTGTAGAAGCGCAACCCCACATCCTGAATGTCAATCACCAGCAGGTCGAAGTTACGCATAGACGTTTCGTCGGGTTTACCCGTCTTGCCGTCGTAGAGCGACACGATAGGCACACCGGTTTGCGGGTCGGTCGAACCGTTTACATGCTCGCCGGCATCGGCGTGACCCCGAAAGCCGTGTTCGGGCGAAAAGACCATCGCAACGTTGAAGTCGTTTTCCGTCAACACGTCCAGCAGGTGCTTGTCGCCCACCATCCCCGTGTGGTTGGAGAAGAGAGCGATGCGCTTCTCCTTCAGCAGCGGAAAGTAGCGCGACGTTTGTTCGTCGCCCGTAACGACCCGGGGCTGCTGTGCCCGACAAAAACATCCGGCACAAAGAAGCCCTATCAGCACTATTCCTATTTTTTTCATCCTGTACATACATCTCAGTTCGTAGTCACACACATCGTAGTTCACATACGGCGAGGGTTACACTACTTGTTGCGTTCCCTTCAGCGATAACATTTCGCGGGGCACGCTCTCGCGGATAGCCGTTGCCAAAGCATTGAGCAGCGTGGTGCGAACAAAGTTTTTACCGGTAAGCATCACCAGTCTGCGGGTAGGCATGGGGATGGCAAAGGGGCGTACCAACTCTCTTTGTGCTGCGCTGAGTTGCAACACGGCGAGTTCGGGGATAAAGGTGATACCCCGTCCGCTCTCCACCATGCGCATAAAGGTCTCCATGCTTCCCAAATGGTAAGCTTGTTTGCTGGCACGCGCCGTCTCAAGCTGACAAAAACGCATCAACTGGTCGCGGAAACAGTGTCCTTCGTCGAGCAACCACAGTTGTTGCCCTGTCACGTCCGATGTGCGGATGCGCTCGTGCCTGAACAACGAACAGTCGCGCGACACGTAGGCATAAAACTGGTCGTACAACAAAGGGGTCTGCACAAACTCCTCCATATTATCCAAGCCGGCTACCACGCCGCCGTCGATATCGCCGAGTTGCAACGCCTTCTTTATATCTTCGGTTTTCATTTCGGACACCCGTATGTCGAGCTGCGGATATTTCTTGGTAAGCTGCGGAAAGAAACGCGGCAACAAGTAGGGAGCGATGGTGGGCAAAATGCCCATGCGAAACGTTCCCGACAGCGAATGTTGCTGCTCTTCAATGATGTTTTTTATCTGATTTGCCTGAACCAAAACCTCGCGCGCTTGTTGTAATATACAATTACCGATGTCGGTAGGACACACGGGTTGCTTCCCACGGTCAAATATCTTCACGTTAAGTTCTTCCTCAAGTTTTTGAATCATGGCACTTAGCGTAGGCTGTGTTACACGGCACTGTTCGGCAGCTTTGGCAAAGTGACGCAGGTTGTCCACAGCAATTATATATTCAAGTTGTTGTAATGTCATAAAGCTATATCATAGAGTTTTTCAATGCAAAGATAGAAATTATCTGTTTGACAATAACTTATTAATGTTGTATCTTTGTGGAGAATTAAAAAGAATATCAGTTATTAGAAACATAAAACAAAAAAACAGTATGAACAGATTAGATTATTTACACCTGAATGGAAAGGAAGTTGAAGGCATCGTAGCCGCCTTGCAACAATTGCTTGCCGACTTCCAAGTGTACTACACCAACTTGCGCGGATTCCACTGGAACATTGTGGGACATGGTTTTTTCAACATGCACGCCAAATTCGAAGAGATGTACGACGATGCCGCCGAAAAGGTGGACGAAATTGCCGAACGCATTCTGATGCTGGGCGGTACACCCGCCAATACCTTTAGCGACTACCTGAAAGTAGCCAAGGTAAAAGAGGTAAGCAATGTTGCTTGCGGTGCCGAAGCCGTAGAGAACATCCTCAACACATACGGTTATTTCATCGACGCGGAACGCAAACTGCTGAAGCTTGCTTCGGAAGCCGGCGACGAAGGTACCGTAGCGATGATGAGCGACTACTTAAAAGAGCAAGAAAAGATGGTATGGATGCTGACGGCATTCAGCACCAAATGCAATTGCGGATAACATTATATGATACAGTTAGGAGGGTGGGTCAAAAAGACTCGCCCTCCTTTTTTTATGCCCATTCTGTTCTTAGAAACTGTTTTGATTTTATTGAAATAGTTTTTTATTACTCTTTCTTTGAGCCTCTTTTCGGTCTTATCTTCCTCTTTTACTCGTCAGTGAGCTGCGCTATCTTCCTCCTAAAACAGATAGATAATCCTCGAAAACAGCTCTCAAATCAAGAGCACTAAAATCAAAACAGATTCTTAGTTGCAAACGCGAAAAAATTGTGATACGAACACGTTTAGGTTTCAGGTTGCGCACTTACAATCAATGGGTACCCAGTCGAGAGGTGTCTATCTCTGCACGATTTTTAGCTCTGTATTTATTAAATTTATAAGTAAATGATAAGGTTGCTTGCCTGCGATAGAAATTGCTGTTGATTGTCTGTACTTGTTTGCCATAGCGTACTTTTGTGGTTGGCATTAGCGACTCGAAAATATCACTGCATTGCAAACTCAGGATAGCCTTATTACCGGCAAAACTCCACTTACAGCCGGCATCAACAGTCCAATTCTCGCTTAAGTCCCAAATACCCTGAATGGTAGGTGTACGATAGAACAGTCGGGCGTTTAGGGTAATATACGGTTTCTTGGAAACGGTCATCGTATTGTCCGCCATTGCTGCTACAGTCCACTTGTTACGGTCGTATGCCAAACCAAACCAGTCGTTGTTTTTATACCGCTCATTATAAGCCGACAATGTAATATTGGAACGGAAAACCTTACCCACCGATACAGGAGCCGTTGCAGTAGCGCTAAAGCTGGTGGTATAATCCATATTGAAGGTTTTCTGTAACATTAGCAACTCGTCGGCCGACTGATAACTTTGCGCAACAAAGAACTCTTTCACCTTATGGTAAGAGAGGTTCAGCATATATTTGTTTTTCAGCACATACACCATATTAATATACGACGTTCGGGCAGGCTTCAACGTCGGATTGCCGTAATGTACCATATATTCGTTTTCTCTCGACACATAGTCTTGTCTTTCCCAATACGACGGATAGGTACGTAAAGAGTTCAGAGACAATTGAAATACGTGTTGCGGTGAGGCAATGTATGTAGCAGTTGCATTGGGCAATAAGGCATTCTTTTTATATTCGTTGATGCCGTATAATTCGCCGATGAGCGACAATGACACATTAAATTTTCCTTCTGCGAAGCTACGTTTTACCTCGATGTAAGCATCTGCCGTATATTCGTTAACCACAGCAAGTTTGTTGTATTGGTCTGCATCGTTGTGATTGTTTTTATACTGTTGCCCGTTTTCGTTGCACGTATTTTTGTATTTGATTCCATATTCTATTGCCCATGCATTTTTAAGCGAATGCGACATATCGGCAAACAACATGAGTTGCCCAACCTTCTGGTTTCTGCCGTAGAGATAAGAGACATCATCGTGCTTCTCCTTCGTCACATAATGCATAGATTGTTCGTTACGGGTATAATAGTACATATAGTCGGCACCGCATTGCAGTCCGAAAGGAGCATTGTAAACCATACGAATGTCGTGCAGTTCATTATTGCCGCCGCTGTGTGCTTGTGCGTCAGAAAAAAGATTGCTTCGACTAAACTGCGACGACGACGTGCGGGGAGAGAAACTTCCGTTGTAACTTAAAGAGACCGAGCTTTTGGAAGACAACTGATAATCCATGTTGGCAAAAACCGTATGCGACCGGCTTTTAGTATGTTCCTTGTTATCTGTAGTTATATCATAGATTTCACCGTTTCTCAGTGTATGCAAGGAGGTTGCTTCGGAGAAATTCACCGAACGATTCTGTTTGTAAGCGTACAACAGGTCGAACGACGTTTTTTTGTTGGTAACAAACAGACTTCCGTCTCCCGTATAGCTATTGACGTGTGTGTTTCGCCATGTTCCCCGTACTTGTCCCTGTACACTGTATTGTTCACTCTTCTTTAAACAGATATTGATGGCAGCCCCCTTCACATGAAATCGAGAAGGTGCAGTATAAAACACCTCTACCTTATCTACTTTTTCGGCTGGCAGCGACTTAAGATATTCGGTGACTTGCGAGACAGACATATTAGACTGTTTGCCATTGACAAAAATGTATGTTTGTCCGACGGCTCCGTTGAGCGACAACTTACCCTCGTCACTTTTGACGGACGGAAGCTCTTTAACCAAGTCAAAAGCGTTGTCAAGGATATATTTGTCGAGCAATACTTTGGGGTTATAGGTTAACTTATTGTCTACAATGCGGACAAGCGGACGCTCGGCTGTGACAACTACACCTTGCAACAAAGTACTACTCTCCTTCAAAACAACCATGCCAACATGGGTCGAATCTCCATCAATGTAGTGCGGTTCGTGGGCAAGGTGTTGGAATAGTAATCTGTACATGTGTGTAGGACGCAACAAAGAGAAGTTGCCTTCCGCATCGGTGGTTGTAGCCCGTATAAAAACCGAATCGGTGGTTTGCATTACGACCGCTACTCCCGACAAAGGTGTAGCCTTTTCATCGACAACCTTTCCAATGGCGTACGATGAATGTGCTTGTGACCATGCAATCACCATATTGCACAAACAAAATAACAAGAATATAACTCTAAGAGATGATTGATAGTAAAATTGAGAATGTTGTTTCATGAGATATAAGATAAAAATGGTAAGTTACTATTTGCCTACTCTATTAGATTAAAGCTTTTCGGCATTCCGCTTTTAGCATGCTATTCATATAGACGAGAGCTAAGTTGATTCCGTTGCACAACATGGGATAAGAAATGTCTCTGCTTATCAAAATGTCAAAACGTCAAACGAACCCTCGAAAAACGGGCTTATTTCGGGGTGGAGTAGGGCTTGGTGACTTTCGTACGAGTATAGCGCGTTAAACTATGTAAAATACGCGATTCAATCCGCACACTTACAGAAAGATATGAAGAAATTATGTCAAGAAACAAAAAGCGCCTTCAGCGCGAAAAAACAGCCCCAAAAAGAACTTTATGAAATTATCTTGCCGAGTTAGCGCGATAACTTGCCGGGATAACACAACAATTTGCCGGGATATACAGACTAACGTGCCGGGATAATTTGCTAAGCCGGCAATTGATTCGTTGTTTTCGCGTCGACAGTTCGTTGTTTTCGTGCGGATGATTCGTTGTTTCCACCGAGTTGATTTGTTGTTTTCGCGGAGTTGGTTCGTTAAGTAGCGGGAGATCATGTATAGCGTGCGGTTTAAAGGCACGTTTTTGGCAAAGTATGAGTTAGTTAAAAATAGGATATTGCGACATCATGATGCATAAATAGGCAATAATGCGCCAATATGTCAATATGCTCATCTGCTCATCTGACTGACACAGATGATTGGTTATTTCAAAGGTATGCCGGAAGATTAAATCTATCCGACATACCTTATCAACCTAACCAAGTGGTACTATATGTGTTATAATAATAATTACGCATTCATTTCGCATTTATTTCGCAAACGGCAGTTAACTATCTTATTATTAGAGAATAAACTCATCATAAGAAAAACTACCAATAAGCTATTTTGTTTTAAGTTAGAAGATTGAACTAATACAGATATTAGTTCAATCTTTCTATAAAATCGAGAGTGATTATTTACCCCAAATAGTAAGGTTCAATGGCATCAGGGGTAATAACCGTAGTTTTGTCAATTGTAACCCACCTCCGGAATAGACATTCCCATGCCCGTTAAAACCTGACAAAACAGGAGGTGATTCCCTAATTAAATCTTTTACATTGTTATTCATTTTGTGAATGTTTAAGTGATTGATAAACTATTGCAACATAACTTTTATTAGCTATTTCAGTGCCATATTTTTGACTATCAATTCTACTTTTTGAGGTTCTACACTCATCATAGAAGAAGTTGCCAATAGGCACAGGTAAGAAATGAAAATTCGTTTCATGGTTTCTGATAAGTTTTGATAGTATTTCGGCGGCAAATCTACGGCAACAAAGAATAAACTTCCAAGGAATTTAGTACGCAAATTGTACGCATTTTCTCGATGA
>JAISHU010000072.1 GCA_031262385.1 Mediterranea sp. (in: CFB group bacteria) | reverse complement strand
TACAACGGTGTGCGAGCCTATATAGCCGGTACCCCCTGTAACTAGAATTCTTTCCTTCATTAAGTGTTTCTATCTGTTTTTTAGTCTATTTCACTCGGCAAAAGTATGAAATATAATTTAGCCAAAAAAGAATATTACTTTCTTTTTCATATTTTAACTACGCCGGAGAAGCCCATAAATGCCATAGCCAATAGCCCGGCAGTGATTAAAGCGATAGGGGTACCCTTCATTCCCTTAGGGATATTAACCAAACTCATCTGCTCGCGCAAGCCTGCAAAGATAGTAAGTGCCAGTCCGAAACCAAGGGCGGTAGAGAAGGCATACACCACGCCCGTGAGTAGGTCGTAGTCCTTTTGAATAACGAGAATAGCCACACCGAGTATGCAGCAGTTGGTGGTAATCAGCGGCAGAAAAACACCCAACGCTTGATAGAGCGACGGCGATACTTTCTTCAGCACGATTTCGACCATTTGCACCAATGCGGCAATCACCAAGATGAAAGTAATGGTTTGCAGATAGCTTAATCCGTAGGCATCGAGTACATATTTTTGAATTAAGAATGTAACGATTGTTGCAATAGTAAGCACAAAGGTTACGGCAGCCGACATGCCCAAAGCCGTCTCTATTTTTTTGGATACGCCCAAGAACGGACAGATACCCAAGAACTGCGACAATACAATGTTGTTGACAAAGATAGCCGAGATAAATATTAAGATGTATTCCATAACTAATTTTTCTTTAATGCGTTAATCAAAGCAATCAGGTAGCCCAAAGCGATGAAGGCGCCCGGCGCCAACACAAAAGCCAGCATGCCGTATTCTTCGGGCATAATACTCAGGTCGAACACTTTACCCGTGCCCAGAAACTCGCGCACGGCACCCAGCAAGGTCAGCGCAACGGTAAAACCCAGTCCCATGCCCAGTCCGTCGAACACCGAAGCCACCGGTTTGTTTTTGGCGGCAAAAGCTTCGGCACGCCCCAACACAATGCAGTTTACCACAATTAGAGGAATAAACAAACCCAGCGTAGCATACAATGCCGGCACATAGGCTTGCATAAGCATCTGAAGCAGCGTTACGAACGAGGCTATCACCACAATGAATGCGGGGATGCGCACCATGTCGGGGATAAGGTTTTTCAAGAGAGAGATAACAACATTGGAGCAGACCAGCACAAATAGTGTTGCCAATCCCATACCCATGCCGTTGATAGCCGAAGAGGTTGTGCCTAACGTGGGACACATACCCAGCAGAAGTACAAATATGGGATTCTCGGTTATAATCCCGTTCATCATTATTTTTACGTTCTTATTCATATAGACAGTTCCTTTTTTTTAGTTAGTGTGCCCGGTAGCGCCCGAAGTGCCATCGGTGGTTCCGTGTTGTCCGGTAGCTCCGGTATCGGCATCGGTATTACCCATAAAGGCGGCATACGCCGTATTGATAGCATTCAGGAAGGCACGCGAAGTGATGGTAGAAGCTGTAATAGCATCAATTTGTCCGCCGTCTTTGCTTACCCGCAGCGGTGTGGCGCCGGGATTCTTCCCCGCAATGTCGCCCTTCTGTCCTTTCTTGAACCAGTCGGCAGCTTTGGAACCCAATCCCGGTGTTTCTACGTGCGACAACAACGAATAGTCAATGATGTCGCCTTTTTCATTGAATCCCACCAACACTTTCAGTTCGCCTCCAAAACCCATGGCACCTGCTTCCACGGCAGCGCCAATGCTTTTGCCCTCTTTCGTAGCGGGATAAATGGCATATTCCACACCGTTCACTAACTGGGTTTTCTTTTCGACAATGGGGTTGTTGTCGAATCCGGGAACTACCTCGCTTACGGCATTGCTCAAAGCTTTGGCATTGGCATCGGCAATGGGACCTTTGGTCAGTTCGTTCACGAAGGCAAGCAATGCTACCGATACCACGGTAACTCCCGTGAGCACCGCCAACATATTGATAAGAGATGATTGTAACTTTTTCATTTTTTCTTCTTCGCCACCTCCCCAAAGCGTTTAGGTTTCAGATACGTATTAATAAGCGGTGTAAAGGCGTTCATGATGAGAATGGCAAACGATACACCTTCGGGATAAGCACCAAACAGACGGATAACCACTGTCAGAATACCAATGCACACTCCGTAAAGCAACATGCCGCGTTTACTCATGGGCGAGGTTACATAGTCGGTTGCCATAAAGATAGCTCCCAGCATCAAACCGCCGCCCAGCAGATGATAGACCGGCGATGCGTATTCCGTGGGACTTACATAGTGCATGATGCCGGTAAACACCAGCACCGTCACCAAAATAGATACCGGGATGTGCCACGTGATAATCTTTTTCCAAAGCATGTAGCCCAGCCCCAGCAGCAAAGCCAAGGCACTGATTTCGCCCAGCGAACCGGCATTGTTACCCAGAAGCATCTGGAATGCCGAAGGCAAATCGTTCAGTGCGTCCGGATTGCCGTGCAAGGCTTGCTTCATCAACGACAGCGGAGTGGCGCCGGTTTCGGCATCCAAGTAACTGCCCCACTGTCCCACTTTAGGCCAACTTGTCATCTGTACAGGGAACGACAGCAGCAAGAACACACGTCCCACCAATGCCGGATTGAAAGGGTTACACCCCAATCCGCCGAACGACATTTTGCCTACGCCTATGGCAAACAGCGCACCGATGATAACAATCCATAGCGGCAAGTTGGACGGCAGGTTGAATGCCAGTAACACACCGGTAATGATAGCCGAACCGTCGGTAATGGAAGTCGGGGTACGCTTCAACAGATACTTGGCAATAGCCCACTCGAACAACAGACACGACAACACCGATGTAGCCGTCACCAGCAGTGCCCCCAGTCCGAAGACAAAAAGCGACACCAAAAGAGCCGGCGCCAGTGCTATCAGCACACCGTACATATTCTTTTTCACGCTGTCGGTGTTATGGACATGCGGTGAAAGCGATATTATGAGTTTATTTTCCATACTTCAATTAGTTTTTAGCTTGACGGGAACGAATGAGGGCGCCCACCTTACCCTTGCCCAAGCGACAATAGTCCAACAACGGTCGGTTTGCCGGACAAGTAAACTGACACGACCCGCACTCTATGCAATCCATGATGCGTTCTTTCTCCATGCGTTCAAATTCGGTATTCTCGGCGAGTGCCGACAGCAAGTAAGGCTCCAATCCCATGGGACAGGCATTTACACATTTGGCACAACGGATGCAGGGCTGCACATCGGCACGTTTCGCCTCTTTGCGATTCATAATGAGGATGCCCGACGTACCTTTAGCCGTGGGAACAGCCGTGTTTATCAACGCTTTGCCCATCATAGGACCGCCGCTGATGATCTTTCCCGTATCTTCGGGTAATCCACCGCAAGCATCAATCAATTGCTGTACGGGAGTACCTATGCGCACAAGGAAGTTCGATGGTTTAGAGAGCGATTTGCCGGTTACCGTAACCACCCGCTCCAGCAAGGGTTTGTTTTTCTGCACCGCTTCATACACGGCAAAGGCAGTACCTACGTTTTGCACCACGGCACCGGTAGAGATGGGCAGTGCTCCGCTGCTCACCTGCCGTTTGATAATGGCGTCGATGAGTTGCTTTTCGCCTCCTTGCGGATATTGCACCTTCAGCGGAACAATTTCGATACCTGCATAGCCGCCCGCCACTTTGGTAAACAACTGTACGGCGTCGGGTTTATTGTTCTCGATGCCGATAAAGGCTTTGTTCACCTTCACGGCTTTCATCAGTATGGAAACGCCCACCATTATCTCTTCGGCATGCTCCAGCATCAGTTGATGGTCGGCGGTCAAGTAGGGTTCGCATTCCACCGCGTTAATAATGAGGCAATCGGCTTTGGAGGTAGGGGGCGGTGTGAGTTTTACCTGCGTGGGGAAACAGGCGCCTCCCAGTCCCACAATACCGGCTTCGGCTATCTTTTTCACGATTTCTTCGGCGGGAAGATTACACTCCTTTAACAGTGTGCCATCGCGGTCGATGCTCTCTTCCCATTCATCCCCTTTCACATCAATGAAAATTGCGGGTTTGGCATATCCGCCGGCATCCACGATGCTGTCAATCTTTGCCACCGTTCCACTTACCGACGAGTGTATGGCTGCCGATACAAAGCCGGCGGCTTCGGCTATCTTGGTACCTACCTTCACCACATCGCCTTTTGCAACGACGGGGCGTGCCGGCGCACCGATATGCTGTCCCAGCAAAATAACGGCTTGCGTGGGAAGTTCGGCTTTGATAATGGGTTGATGTGCTGAAAGTTTATTTTCGCGCGGATGAACTCCGCCTATTGAAAAAGTCTTCAACATAGGTTTTTATTTTTTTGTTCTTATTCGTTGGTTGTTTGGGATGCCGATTCCACAGCTTCGGCTTTGGGCTTACGCGGCGGGAAGTTCAGTTCGATAATGGAGTTTTGCGGACAAACTTCCACGCACTTGCGGCACAGCTTGCATTTGTTGGCGTCGATGTAAGCCAGATTATCAGCCATTGTTATGGCATCGAAAGCACATGCCTTCTCGCACTTGCTGCATCCTATGCAGGCAACGGAGCAGGCTTTGCGTGCCACACCGCCTTTGTCTTTGTTGACACACTGCACATAGATACGGCGCGATTTCTTACCCTGCGGACGCAGTTCGATGATGTTTTTCGGGCAAGCTTTCGCACAAGCGTTGCAGGCGGTACATTTTGCTTCGTCCACTTCGGGCAGCAACGTTTCGGGGTTCATGCGGATTGCATCGAAGTTACATACGCTCACACAGTCGCCGCAGCCCAGACAGCCGTAACTGCAACCGGTATCACCGCCATAGAGCGAAGCTGCAATGGCGCAACTCGGTGCTCCGTCGTAGTAGTTGGTACGCGGTCGATACTCGCAGGTACCGTTACATCGCACCACGGCAAGCATCGGCTCGGCAGTGCCGGCATCCAGACCCAGTATTTCGGCAATTTGTGTCATCACACTTTGTCCGCCCACCGGACAGTTTTTATCATCCAGCGAACCAGCTTTTACACAAGCGTCGGCAAACGCACTACAACCCGGATAACCACATCCGCCGCAATTCGCCTGCGGCAACACTTCCGATACTTGCGCTATGCGCGGGTCTTCGTACACTGCGAACTTCTTGGAGGCTGCATACAAAATGACAGCGGCTATCAAAGCAATGGTTCCCAATGAAATTACTGCAATCATATGTTTGAGTTTTAAGTTTTTAAGTTTTAAAGGTGAGGTCTTAAGCTTTTGAGTTATGAATCCCGAGGTTCCTCCCTTAAGGGTCGTACGGAGAAGGCAAACTTCCGTTTCATGTGCGAACGACTTAGCCACAGCACAAAGTAATAGGGCACCAAGAGCGCCAACGAAACCAATGCCGCAGTAAGTTCGTCGTTCCAAAGCGTCATACAAGCGAACAACGAAAAAATCAGTATGCAAAAAGGAATGACAAATGCCAGTACCACTGCCGCAGTACCCATGGAAAGTGCCCCATAGACAATCACACTGTCGCCCTTCCGATAGCGCGAAGCATCATCGGTCACTGCATCGACTACCTTTTCTTTAGTGTCTGCCGACGAGCAGTTCGCTTTGACGCTACACGATGCGCAAGCCGAAGCCTGTATGATATGCACGCGCACGCGGGAGCCGCATGTGCTTTCCACAATACCTTGGTGTTCTATAATCTCTGCCATTTTGCAATGTCTGCCTTACAAATCTCGGCAAAAATACACATAGATTTACAATCTACAAGGCTTTCACTCTTTTTTCCACACAGTTTTTGGGCTATTTTACATTTCGATGCTTGTGAATGTGTAATTTTGCTATTACAAACTTAGAAACCGAACTAAAATATGATACATACAGCTATAGAAGAACTCCTGAAACGCTGCTTTCCCGGCAGCGATGAATACTTTGCCCGATATATGCGCCTGCGTTACGAAAAAGACCGCAGCATCACCGTGACAGACAATGACAGTGGGAAGTTGTTGGGTGTGACGCAACTGATAGCCTACCCCATGACTTGCTTTGGAAGCGTCGTCGATACGTCGTATATCTACTCGGCTTGTGTACATCCCGAGTATCGCAATCAAGGTATCATGCGCCGGATATTGGCATCTGCATTGCAAGAAAACCGCGAAAAGGGCGACGTTTTAAGCACACTCATTCCCGCCGAACCGTGGCTTTACGACTATTATCAACGGGTAGGTCATTACGTGCCGCTCTTCCGCTACGCCGTCGACAATCACTATTTTACCGGCAACGAATCTCTTGACACCCGCTACACCCTGCACGTAGCCACCGCGGTAGAAACCTCCTTCGGTGATTACCTGATGCAACGGATGCGCCTACGCCCTTGTTGCGTGCAACACACCGACGAAGAGCTAACTTTTATTCTCGACGATCTGCGTTCGGAAGGATGCCTCTTTTTCAGTCTCCGCCTCGGCAACGATTTCACGGCGCTTGCCGTAGGCTGCAAAGAAGAAGATTCCACCGATACCCTGCGCCTCATCGAACTGCTCGCCGACACGCCCGAAACGGCACATCAACTACTTACGGCAATTTCCCGGCACACGACAGTCCGCCGAATGCGCATTCACACACCCGCCACAGCCGACAAACCTTCTTTCCGCATGGGGTCGGCACGCATCGTCAACCCTCTCCCACTACTCCGGATCTATGCTGCCAAATACCCCGAAGTGCGACGCGACCTATTGCTCACCGACCCGATATTGCCTCAAAACAACGGTTATTACCGCCTTGCCGACAACACCTGTGAATACGGCAATATCCCGCCAAGCGATTCATACGAGACTCTCACCATCGGCGAACTGACCGAACTGCTGTTTGCCGAAGAACTGCCTTATATGAGTTTGATGATAAATTAGAAGTTTGAGGGGGTGTTATGATACAGTTGTGATTTGCTTTCAGTTTAGTATCT
>JAISHU010000060.1 GCA_031262385.1 Mediterranea sp. (in: CFB group bacteria) | reverse complement strand
CCAAGAGAACGACCGCGGCAGTGTGGACGTAAAAGTGTCGCAACGTGCCATGCGCGAAATCTACCTGCCTCCCTTTGAAGCAGCGGTAAAAGAGGCGGATGCTTACGGTGTAATGGCTGCATATAATAAAGTGGAAGGCTACTGGTGCTCCGAAAACGACATGCTGCTCAACCGCATTCTCCGCGACGAGTGGGGATTTAAGGGTATGGTTATCTCCGACTGGGGCGGCGTGCACTCCACCGTACGCGCCGTAGAGAGTGGTATGGATGTGGAGATGCCGGGCGAACGCTATTTCGGTCAGGCTTTGCTGGACTCGGTGAAGGCGGGAGTTGTTGCCGAAAGTGTAATCGACACACGGGTAATCGACATTCTGCGTGTGCGTCTTACCATAGCACCCGTACCCCCCGAAGAGGCGAACAAGCTGATGACTTCGCAACCCGAACAGCAAAAGATTGCCTACAACGTGGCTGCACACTCCATCGTATTACTCAAAAACGAAAACAACCTCCTTCCCATTCGCACGGATAAAGTGAAACGTATTGCCGTGATAGGCGATAATGCCGTGCGTACGCAAGGCTTGGGCGGTGTGGGTGCCGGTGTGAAAGCTCTCTACGAAATCACCCCGCTGGAAGGTATCACCCGCAAACTGGAAGGTAGCGGCGTGGAGATAAAGTGGGCACAAGGCTATCGCTTCTTTAGTATGCGCGACCGTTATACACGCGTATCGCCTTATCAGTCTGCCGACCCGCAACTGAAAGAGGAAGCGGTGAAACTGGCTAAAGAATCGGACTTGGTCATCTTTGTCGGCGGCAACAACCGCGAGGTGGAAACCGAAGGCAGTGACCGCCAAAGTATTACGATGCCTATGGGACAAGACGAACTGCTGGTGGCACTGGCAGAAGCCAATCCTAACATTGTAACGGTGCTGGTAACCGGTGCGCCGCTGGATTTGCGTGTGGCACAACAGGTATCGCCCGCCATGCTCGTCTCTTGGTTCAACGGCTCCGAAGGGGGCAATGCGCTGGCGGATGTGTTGGTGGGTAAGATTGCGCCTTCGGGTAAACTGCCCTTTACCCTGCCGCTTCGTCTGGAAGATTCGCCTGCCTACAGCTTAAACGTATATCCGCAAGAAGCGGTGCAAAAGCAAGGCGATATCTTTGTCAATCTGGTCGATAAAAAAGAGGGTGCTGCCGCAGGTGGTCCCGTTGCCGACTATGCCGAAGGTATCTTGGTAGGCTACCGCTGGTACGACACCAAACAGGTGCCGGTGCTCTATCCGTTCGGACACGGACTCTCTTATACCACGTTCGACTACACAGGTTTGCGGGCAAAAGCCGACGGCAAGAACCTCTATGTGGAGTTCGAACTGAACAACAACGGCACATGTACCGGCGAAGAGGTGGTGCAACTTTACGTGGGCAGACCCGACTCCAAGATAGAACGTCCGCTGAAAGAGCTGAAAGGTTTCCGCCGCGTACCGCTGTCGTCGGGCGAAAGCACCACCGTACGCATGGAGATTCCGCTGGAACAGTTGCGCCACTGGGACGAAACCACCCAAGCGTGGAAAATAGAACCGGGAACGGTAGATATAGGAGTGGGAAGCTCTGCCCAAGACATTCGGCTAAGTGAAAAGATAGATATTAGAGGATAATAGTTTTTTTCTTTAGGTATATGATTATAATTTCATGTCTCGTGACACTTCTGGGAGGACTGACTACTTTGGGTCAGCCTCCCGGATTTGTTCGCTTAAATCAGTTGGGATATTATCCCGGACAAGAAAAGGTAGCTGTGGTAAACGAAGGAACGGTAACGGAGTTTGCCGTTTACGATACAACTACCGGTCGTCGCCTGTTTACGGGCAAGCCCGAATATACGGCTTCGTCCGCTTGGAGCGACAAGACGCGAACGATTGTGGACTTCAGCCGCATTACCATCCCCGGCACTTACCGGCTGGAGGTAAACGGCGAATCGGTTCCCTTTGAAATAAAAGAACGGGTGCTGTCGCCGCTTGCCGATGCAGCACTGAAATCGTTTTACTATCAACGTACGGCGGTTCCTATAGAAGAACGTTATGCAGGTATCTGGCACCGACCGGCGGGACATCCCGACAATCGGGTGCTGGTACACCCCAATGCCGTAGGACCCAAACGTACGGCGAACGAGGTGATTTCGTCGCCTAAAGGATGGTACGATGCAGGCGACTACAACAAATACATCGTCAACTCGGGCTTCTCTATCGGATTGATGGAAGCGGTCTACTGCCTGTTCGACGATTACTTTGCACGGCAACAGGTTAACATCCCCGAGAGTGGCAATCGTACGCCCGACTTGCTCGACGAACTGTACTTCAATCTCGAATGGATGCTGACGATGCAAGACCCCGACGACGGCGGTGTGTACCACAAACTAACCACCCCTTCGTTCGAAGGCTTTGTTACACCGACTGTAAGCAACCCCGCTACGTAGTGCAGAAGTCGGTAACGGCGGCGTTGGACTTTGCCGCTTCGCTGGCGAAAGCCTCCGTGCTGTTTGCCGCATTCGAACAAGACTATCCGTGCTTTGCCAAGCAAGCATTGGCGGCTGCCGAACGAGCCTACGAATGGGCGGTTGCCAACCCGAAAGCTTTCTATAATCAAGGAGCACTGAACCGCCGCTTCGAACCGGCTGTCAGCACCGGTACGTACGGTGACGGCAATGCCGACGATGAGTTTTTTTGGGCTGCGTCCGAACTCTATTTCGCTACCGGCAAACCGCTCTACAGGGAAATGGTGGTAAAGACTACTCCCAAAACCTTTACACTCCCTACATGGGGCAATACCGCAGGCTTGGGAGTGTACGCATGGCTACAGCCCGACCGCAAGCCGACAGGTGACGACCTCGCACTCGCCGAAACCTTAAAGGGGATGCTGCTGGCGTATGCCGACCGTTCGGTGCAAGGAGCCGACCGTACCCCTTTCCACGCACCCTACGGCAACGTAGCGGGAGACTTCTTTTGGGGTTGTCTCGCCGAACGATGTGCCGCACAAGGTACCTCGCTGGTCTATGCTTACGTGCTGACGGGCGAAAAGAGTTACCTCATCAATGCTTATCGTAACATGGACTACTTACTGGGACGAAATGCCACAGGATACTGCTACGTTACCGGTTTCGGGACAAAGAGTCCGATGTTTCCGCATCACCGGCTTTCGGCTTCCGACGGCATCGAAGCACCCATTCCGGGCTTCTTGGTAGGAGGTCCCAATCCGGGACAGTCGGACGGTGTGACTTATCCTTCCAAACTACCCGACGAATCGTATGCCGACGTGGAAGGGTCGTATGCCTCCAACGAAATAGCTATCAACTGGAGCGCCGCTTTGGTGGCACTTGCCTCTTCGCTGGATGCTTTAAGCATGGTTGTACGATAATCTCGTTTTTTTTGTGGATATTTGCCGCATGAAATACCATCGAATCACAATCCATCTGCATCATCAGTATAATGCGGTAACACATCATTGGGAACAGGCGACGGAAGAGCTGCTCTCTTCCGTCGTCGCCCAAAAGCAAATCGTACGTCTCGTACTTTTTACCGACTGTAAAGACAATCAAACTTACATAGCGCAACGCTCCTTTGTGGAGCAATGGGTGGAACGGCATTTTGCTTCTCCCCGTCCGGTGGTATCGCTGGTGGCACAACCGCCGTTGGCAGCCTATTTGTCACTGGAGTTTCATACCTTGGAAGAGGTTGACGATCCCGCGCTTTCTATCGAAGAACGGTTTACTCCGTCGGCAATACGCTACCTCTGCATCATCACTCCCCACTACCGCGAAATTGTAGCCGGCGGACTGTATGCCGATAACCTCGACTTGCCCGTATGCGAACAATCGGAACAAGTATTTCGCAAGGCTGCCGCGATATTGGCTGCCGAAGAGATGCACTTCGGTAACATTGTCCGTCAGTGGAATTATCTGGAACAGATTACCGGCGTCGCACACGGCAATCAGTGCTATCAGGATTTCAACGACCGGCGAACCCTCTTTTATGCTACTTCCGAATGGCTTACAGGCTACCCTGCGGCTACCGGCATCGGCACATGTCACGGTGGTGTAACAATCGATTTCAATGCTGTGTGCGGTGAGGTCGACATCCGTCCGCTCGACAACGACTTGCAGCGTGCACCTCATGTCTATTCCGACAGCGTATTGGTCGGTCATCGTGCAAACACTCCCAAAGGCACGCCCAAATTCGAACGCGGCAAAGTGCTGTCCGATGCATCACAGCAAATCGTCTATATATCCGGTACGGCTGCCATACGCGGCGAAGAAAGCGCTTTCTCTACCGACGTGCAGATACAAACGGCAATCACGCTCGAAAACATCCGTCACTTGATAGCGCAGGTGAGCGAGGATGCCGCACCGGATTACCTTCGCGTCTATCTGAAACACGAAGCCGACCAGCCAACCGTGAAAGCTTACATGGATTCTCTTTATCCCGACATTCCCATTGCCTATCTTTGTGCCGACGTATGCCGCCCGGAGTTGTTGGTCGAGATAGAGGGGACGGCGCACGCTTACCGTACATAATCCACGACTTATGGACATCGAAACGTTTCGCAACCACTGCATCTCCGTGAAGGGAGCTACCGAAAGCTTTCCCTTTATCGACCCGGACATTCTGGTGTTTAAGGTGATGAATAAGATGTTTGCCTACATCGACATCACCCCGAAAGACGGTGTGTTTAAAGCCTGTATGAAGTGCAACCCCGAACGCTCGTTGTTGTTGCGCGACCGTTACGAAGGCATTGCACACGGCACGCACACTTCGCACAGCGCTTGGAACACCGTCACCTTGGATAGCGATGTGCCCGATAGCTTGATAAGCGAACTCATCTTACACTCTGCGGACGAAGTCATCGCACTGTTGCCCAAAAAGCAACAAGAGGCTTATAAATTGCTTTAGGTTACTACTGTATTCCTATTAGTTGCACCTATTTCTGTCAAAATGTCACGAAATCGCGTAGCTAATCTGTTGTTTTGTCACTTTTGTCGCTTGGCAAATCTTTTGCGCAAGGTAAATTGTTAGTTAGAAAACAAAGAAAAAAACTATTCGATATGAACTTCAACAATTTAACCATCAAATCGCAAGAAGCGGTGCAAGAAGCCATTAACGTGGCACAGAGCCGCGGACAGCAAGCCATCGAACCGGCACACCTGATGCAGGGAGTGCTGAAAGTCGGCGAAAACGTTACCAACTTTATCTTTCAGAAACTGGCGATGAACGGCACGCAGATAGCTACGGTTGTCGACAAGCAGATAGACTCGCTACCCAAAGTATCGGGCGGCGACCCTTACCTGAGCCGCGAAGTCAACGAAGTGTTGCAAAAAGCAACCGCCTACAGCAAAGAGATGGGCGACGAATTTGTGTCGCTGGAACATCTGCTGCTGGCTTTGCTCACGGTGAAAAGTACCGTGGCTACCATTTTGAAAGATGCAGGAATGACTGAACGCGAATTGCGCGAAGCCATCAACGAACTGCGCAAAGGCGAAAAAGTAACCTCACAGTCGAGCGAAGAGACCTATCAGTCGCTCGAAAAATATGCCGTCAACCTCAACGAAGCGGCACGTAGCGGTAAGCTCGACCCTGTTATCGGACGCGACGAAGAGATTCGCCGGGTGTTGCAGATATTGAGCCGACGCACCAAAAACAATCCTATATTGATAGGTGAACCGGGTACGGGTAAAACGGCGATCGTAGAGGGATTGGCTCAGCGAATCCTTCGAGGCGATGTGCCCGAGAATCTGAAAAACAAACAGGTGTATGCGCTCGATATGGGTGCTTTGGTGGCAGGTGCCAAGTACAAAGGTGAGTTTGAGGAACGTCTGAAGGCGGTTATCAACGAAGTGAAGAAGTCCGACGGCAACATCATCCTCTTTATCGACGAGATACACACGCTCGTCGGCGCAGGCAAGGGCGAAGGTGCCATGGATGCCGCCAACATCTTAAAACCTGCCTTGGCACGCGGCGAACTGCGCAGCATCGGAGCCACCACGCTGGACGAGTATCAGAAGTACTTCGAGAAGGACAAAGCGTTGGAACGTCGTTTTCAGATTGTTACCGTAAACGAACCCGACACGCTAAGCAGCATCTCCATTCTGCGCGGACTCAAGGAACGTTACGAAAATCACCACCACGTACGCATTAAAGATGATGCCATTATTGCGGCAGTGGAACTGAGTAACCGTTATATCACCGACCGCTTCTTGCCCGACAAGGCTATCGATCTTATGGATGAGGCGGCTGCCAAACTGCGTATGGAGATTGACTCCGTACCCGAAGAACTGGATGAGATTTCGCGTAAGATTAAACAATTGGAGATAGAACGCGAAGCGATAAAGCGCGAAAACGACACTGCCAAGCTGGAACTGATAGGCAAAGAACTTGCCGAACTGAAGGAGCAGGAACAGTCGTTCAAGGCTAAATGGCAGAGCGAAAAAACGTTGGTGAACAAGATTCAACAGAATAAAGTGGAGATAGAAAACCTGAAGTTTGAAGCCGACAAAGCCGAACGCGAAGGTGACTATGGACGTGTGGCGGAGATTCGTTACGGCAAACTGCAACAACTCAACGGCGAAATAGAAGAGACGCAACAGCAACTTCATGCCATGCAGGGCGACAAGGCGATGATTAAGGAAGAGGTGGATGCCGAGGATATTGCCGATGTGGTGTCGCGCTGGACGGGCATACCGGTGAGCAAGATGCTGCAAAGCGAAAAGGATAAACTGCTTCACTTGGAAGACGAACTTCACATGCGTGTCATCGGACAAGACGAGGCGATTCAAGCGGTTGCCGATGCCGTGCGGCGCAGTCGTGCCGGATTGCAAGACCCTAAGCGTCCCATTGGTTCGTTTATCTTCTTGGGAACTACCGGCGTGGGTAAAACCGAGTTGGCAAAGGCACTGGCGGAGTTCTTGTTTGACGACGAGACCATGATGACGCGTATCGACATGAGCGAGTATCAAGAGAAGCACAGCGTGTCGCGTCTGGTAGGAGCGCCTCCGGGATATGTGGGCTACGACGAAGGAGGTCAGCTTACCGAAGCAATTCGACGCAAACCTTACTCGGTTGTGTTGTTCGACGAAATAGAAAAAGCACACCCCGATGTGTTTAACATCTTGCTGCAAGTACTCGACGACGGACGACTGACGGATAACAAAGGACGTGTGGTGAACTTCAAGAACACCATTATCATCATGACTTCCAATATGGGCAGTGGGTACATTCAAAGTCAAGTGGAGAAGATGAACGGCAGCAACCGCGAACAGGTGATTGAGGAGACGAAGCGCGAAGTGTTGGAGATGCTCAAAAAGACCATCCGTCCCGAGTTCTTGAACCGCATTGACGAAACCATCATGTTCTTGCCGCTTACCGAAAGCGAAATTATGCAGATTGTGACGTTGCAAATAGCAGCCGTTCAACGTATGCTTGCCGGCAATGGCATTACGCTAAAGCTTACCGATGCCGCACTGGCGTTCCTTACGCAGGTGGGTTACGACCCCGAGTTTGGTGCTCGTCCGGTGAAACGCGCCATACAGCATTATCTGCTGAACGACCTTTCCAAGAAGATTCTGGCACAAGAGGTCGACCGCGACCACCCTATTGTGGTAGATGCTGCCGGCGAAGGGCTGACGTTTAAGAACTAAGAAGCTGTTCCTGTCTTATTTGGGCAGGTTTAGTGTGAGGGCGGTGCACTTTGAATTGACAATTTCAAGTGCACCGCCCCATTAGTATATTAGCACATTGGCATATTATTTCCTATTTACGTATCACAATGTCGCAATCTCTCGCTTTTAGCTAACCCGTACTTTGCGAAAAACGTGCCTTTAAACCGCACGCGAGGCATTATCTCCCGCTACTTAACGAACCAACTCGGCGAAAACAACGAATCAACTCCGCAGAAACAACGAATCATCTGCGCGGAAACAACGAATTGTCCGCACGAAAACAACGAATCAACTGCCGACTTAGCAAATTATCCCGGCAAGTTAAGCTGTATATCCCGGCAGATTATTGTGTTATCCCGGCAAGTTAGCGCGCTAACTTGCCGGGATAATTTCATAAAGTTCTTTTTGGGACTGTTTTTTCGCGCTGAACACGCTTTTTGTTTTTTGACATAATTTCTTCATATCTTTCTGTAAGTATGCGCATTAAGGTGCTATTTTTACATAGTTTAACGCGCTATACTCGCACGAAAGTCACCGAGCCGCATCTTAGCCCGAAATAAGCCCGTTTTTCGAGGGTTCGTTTGACGTTTTGACACTTTGATATTTTACAGATGCATCGTCTGCACCACCTGACCGTCGAAGAGGTTGATGATGCGTGATGCATAGCCGGCATCGTGTTGCGAGTGTGTTACCATTACAATGGTAGTACCCTCCCGGTTCAGTTCGCTAAGCAGTTCCATCACCTCTTTGCCGTTCTTGGAGTCCAAGTTACCCGTAGGTTCGTCGGCAAGAATCAGTTTGGGGTTTGCCACCACTGCACGGGCAATGGCTACACGTTGCTGCTGACCGCCCGACAATTGTTGCGGGAAGTGTTTGTTGCGATGCGAGATAGCCATACGTTCCATAGCTTCGTCCACTCGTTTTTTGCGCTCGTTAGAGGGAATACCCATGTAGAGCAACGGCAGTTCGATGTTTTCGTACACATTGAGTTCATCAATGAGGTTGAAGCTCTGAAAGACGAAGCCGATAACACCTTTGCGCAGATTGGTACGTTGCGATTCGCTGTACTTCGACACTTCGGTACCGTTAAGGTAATAGGTGCCCGCAGTGGGGTTATCCAGCAGACCCAGTATGTTCAGCAAGGTAGACTTGCCACATCCCGAGGGTCCCATAATAGCTACAAATTCGCCGTCATTCACTTCGATGCTTACATCGTTCAATGCATACGTTTGCACTTCTTCCGTGCGGAAGATTTTTTGCAGATTTTCTGTCTTAATCATACGTTTGAGTTTTTAAGTTGATAAATTATTAAGTTTATAAGTTATTGTCAGTACTATCCAAGTCCCTTTAGGGATTTAGGGTTTATTTATCGTTTCTGCCGGATTGATACGTGCAATTCGCCAGATACGGAATATAATCGTTCCCAAGGTGAAAAGCGTTATACCTAAGAATATGCCACTCCAAAAGCCTACACCCGGTTGGAAGAAATAGGCAAAATTCATACCTACAAGGTGTACGAATATTATCACAAGGGGGAAAGCCAAAGCAGCCGACACCACTAATAATATCAGATATAACCGCACGAAGAGCATTAGAATCTGCGGTACCCGGGCACCGTTCACTTTACGGATAGCTACCTCTTTGCGGCGATGTTCGGTATCGAGTATAATGGCAGAGTAAATACCCATTAGTGTAACAATGATACACACCACGCCCAACAAGAGTATCAGAGGAGTCATTTTTCTTTCAAGATCCATCATGCTCTTTATATCGTCGAGCAAGGTATTGCATCTGTATTGCTGTGGTATATCAGCCGGTATCATTTCGTTGATAATCCGTTCTACCTCGTGCTTTACCTGCTTAAATTGCGAAGGATGACACTTTAGGTAACAGTGTTCTATATACAAGGCAGGATTATACAGTGTAAAAACATAACCGTTCTTGTACCTGTTGTGCGGCTCGGTTTGATAAGGCGGACACACTCCTACTACGGTAAAACTCCGGTAGCCATCATAGAACGGAGTCCCTATTACGGTGCCCGCTTCTCCGGATTCGCGGTTACTCCACACACGGTCTGCTATCAGTTGACCCTCGGCAAGCAACCCTTGCCCCTCTTCGATAGGGATATTCATAAAGGAGAAAAAGTTGGGCGGCACCGAGAGCGTAGTTCCATAAAGTATCTCGTCGTTACCCTTCTCGCGCCGCATACCTCCGCCCGACGTGCCCCACAGGTAGTTGGTTGAACCCAACAGCACATCCTGCACGCCGCTCAAACTACGGAAACGTTCTACCAAAGCCAGTTTATCTATCTGATTGAGGCTTGGTTTATCCAGAGAGATACTTAAAATCGTGGCTTTCTCTTTCAGAGTGAGTGTATGGAGTATCTCCTGCTCATTGACCCTCGATTGTGTGAATATCGCTACGGCAAGCGATACAAATATCCAGCTTATAAAGAGTTGTACTCCCAACATGAAGCTCCGCAACCGATGCTTGCCTTGCCTGCGGTTTCCTCCGAAGATGCCTGTTTGTACCGATATGCTATGGATGCGTAGAGCTACTACGCCACACACCATCCCACAAATTACAATAAGCAACAATAAGTATTGCAGCAATTGTACCGACAGCAGGTGCGGTTGTATGGACACACTATATCCATCGGCAAAGCCAATGTTGATGCCGCCCAGCACTTCGATTCCCCACAAAGCCAACAAACCTGTGGCAAGCAGTACCATCAGCGTCTGTGTAAACAGCAACAGAAACAGTCGGACTGCACTCCCTCCTGCCAATTTGAGCAAACTAAACTCGCGACTGCGGTTCAGAAAAGAGCCTATCAAGAAGTGGAAGAAGT
>JAISHU010000166.1 GCA_031262385.1 Mediterranea sp. (in: CFB group bacteria) | reverse complement strand
CAACCTTGGGCATACGAAGCATTTTGCCGTGCACCCTGCACGACTCCTGCATACACTGCTTACACCATTGAGACACTTGTCCGGTGGTAGACCGAACGTAAAATTCACTTACGGGAAGTACCCGTTTGCAATGAGGACATCTGTATAGTCCCTCGGTTAGCTTTTTAGCCATAAGATTAGAATTTACTGTTATGGACGCCCTCTCTAAAAGTAATTCATTGTTTTCCAGTGGACAATTCATTGTTTTCCGGTCGATGATTCATTGTTTTCCGACTGCAAAACGCATTACTTCGGGTGGGAATCCGCCGCAAAGGAAAACTGTTTGATTGAATCAACCGCTGTTTTTTTAGGGTAATCCATGATTATTTGACTGCGAAAGTATTATTCGTGTTTTTTAGATGCAAGCAGATATTGCCGTATATATACGGCAAGAAAAGGGGTGACAATTAATCATATTTAACTAATATCCATGGTAAAAAAGTTCACAACCAACCAGTTTTACAAGGCGGCGGGCGAGATGCTGGAAACATTTCGGCTGGAGTGCGAACAGGATGGGCATAAGATTACCATCCAAGCCCTGTGCGAGGCTACACACATAGGTATTCATACCTATTATCATCTGTGTGCCGGCGAATGTTCCAATTCCGACCTTTACCTCGTATTATTCGACTATTTTCAAAGATTTTGGGCGGACGACCCTGAAAAAACCAATCATTTATGGGCGGTGTATGGGGAAGTCGTGCGAAAAGGTGCGGCGTGTGCACACTATGAAGGGCTGCAATAATTGGCGATTGAAAATTAGAAACGGTTTCTTAATACATCTTCTGAAAAGAGTTTATGCGTAATTTGCTTGTTAAGCGTATAGTTTGTAGTTTTGCAGAAAAATAAATTAATACGTTATGGGAGACTTAATTAAGAAGAAAAAAGCAAAGCGGGTATCTCGTGAGTATACCACGGAAGATTATATAAAAGAAGCCGTAGGCTTTTCGGAAGAAGATAAAGCCAAACTGCGTTCGGGCGAAGGATTTGTAAAGGTACCTTCGGCTGAGTTAAAACGTTTGCGTGTGGATGTGTACGACTATCTGATGTAGATAACTTATGAAGAAGACGTATCAACCCATAGAAGAAAAACCTTGTTTGGCGCATGAACCTGTAGCATCATACGGAATGCAAACTGAGAAAAAAACTTATACGATTCCCGATGATATTCTTGGTCAAGCATGGGAAGCAGCCATCCGTGATGTAGATGAAGGACGTGCGCGTTCAACTCGGGAAGTTATGGATATGCTGGACAAGGAGATGGGATGGAAGTAATTTGGTCTGATTTGGCAGTACGCTCTTTAAGAGATGTTTTAATATATCAATAACAAATTTTCCGGTAATAAGGCTTCATCAATAAAATCATTAATAGATACAGAGCTATACGGGAATTGTAAATCGGATGGTATGGAGAAAAGAGTGAATTGCATTCTGTAAAATACAAAATCCCTTCATTTTTGTATTCTCTATCATACAAAACAACTATCTTTGTAGGCAAATAAGAAATTGGCAGCAATATGAAGCAATTATTCGTGATATTCTACCAGCTCATAAGTCGTACATCGACAGATTTTGTACGCTATCTCTATCATGAAATCCGATGGGATAATCGGTTGATTATGATAACCGGTGCGCGTGGTTCCGGTAAAACCACTCTAATGCTTCAGTATATTAAAGAGCATTATGCAGCCTATTCTACCGAAGCGCTGTATGTGTCGTTAGACAATATCCGGTTTAGCAATCACACGCTGACCGAACTGGCAGACGAGTTCTGCAAGATGGGGGGCAAGGCATTGTTCTTGGATGAAGTTCATAAATACCCCACATGGTCGACCGAGGTGAAAAACATCTACGATAGCTATCCCGATTTAAAGATAGTACTTACAGGCTCTTCGTTGTTGGAACTGTATCGCGGACAAGCCGATTTGTCACGTCGTTCGGTGGTTTATCATTTGCGAGGACTCTCATTTCGTGAATTTCTGCGATTTGAATACGACGTTGCGATGACTCCGGTTGTGCTCGATGATATATTGGCACATCATACCGAACTGGCAGGAGTGCTTGGCGAAAAAATCAAACCATTGCCTGCTTTTCATGATTATCTTGCTCACGGCTATTTCCCGTTTTATAAAGAAGATACGACCGGATATCACCAACGTCTGTTGGCAACACTTGGGGTGGTGCTCGAAGTAGATCTTCCAACATCCGAACATATCGATTATTACTCCATTGGAAAGATAAAGAAGCTGTTTGCCATTCTTGCCGGATTGGTGCCCTACGTACCCAATATATCAACACTCAGCCGCGAGATTGGAGTAACCCGCCCTACGCTGCTCAACTACCTCTATTACTTGCGTAAAGCGCAAGCATTGATGTTGCTCGACAAAGAGGCAACGGGTATGAAACAGCTTGCTAAACCGGAAAAAATATATTTGGGTAACACTAACTATGCTTATGCGTTGGGAGGCGAGCGTACCGACATTGGCAATGTGCGCGAAACTTTCTTTTTTAACCAAATGAGCGTACGTCATGCGGTGACTTACTCGCGCGATGTCGACTTCACGGTGGACGAATGTTATCAGTTTGAAATTGGCGGCAAAAACAAAACATCCCGTCAACTATCAGGCTTGCAGAACGGTTATCTGGCAATGGACGATATAGAAATAGGTATTGGCAAAGATATCCCACTGTGGCTGTTTGGGTTGCTTTATTGACATATTAGCATATTATTCCTCATGCAAGACATCGCAATTTATGGAGCAGGCGGCCTCGGACGTGAGGTTGCATGTCTGCTACGCATCATCAACAAAGAGACGCCGATATGGAACTTCGTCGGCTTTTACGACGACGGCAAAGAAGCAGGGAGTCGTAACGAATACGGAGAGATACTGGGCGGCATCAACGAACTGAATGCCATTACTAAACCCCTTGCGGTAGCAATAGCCATCGGTTCGCCACGCACGGTAAAGCAGATAGTCGAAAAGATAACCTCACCACTCGTGGAGTTTCCCAATATTATAGCACCCGATACGGTGTTTCTGGATAAAGAGAATATTACGATGGGAAGGGGGAATATAATATGTTCCGGATGTGTATTGTCGTGTAATGTGCATATCGGTAATTTTAATCTTTTCGATTGGGCTATTACAGTGGGACATGATACAGTAATCGGAAACTTCAATTCATTAATGCCCGGAGTAAGGGTATCGGGTGAAGTGAATGTAGAGAATGCTAATTTTTTTGGTGCTTCTAGTTTTATTCTACAACAACTTACGATAGGAAATAATACGGTAATAGGTGCCAATAGCACTGTGGTTAGGGCAACTATGGATGGTAAAACGTATGTGGGTAGTCCGGCGACAGTTATAAAATATTAACTCTAAATTATTAAACTATCATATTTATGGAATTACAAGATTTTATTGAAAAGTTTGCAGAACAGTTTGACGACACAGATATAACTGTGTTTAAAGCAGATACCCTGTTTAAAGAACTCGACGAATGGAGTTCGTTGGTAGCCCTGAGTGTTATCGCCATGATAGACGAAGAGTATGATGTGCGCATAAAAGGAGACGATATCCGTAATGCGAATGCCATTGTTGATTTGTTTAACGTGGTGAAAAGCCGAATGTAATGGCTTTTATGGAAGTAAAGCAAGTAGCCATTCGTGGTATGGCTGCTTGCGTACCTCGTACCATTGAGAATAATAAGGAAATATATTTACAATGGGGGGGGTACGAACAGTTCCTTTCCACTACGGGTATTGAGTGTAAACGCAAAGCGAACGAAGATACATCTACTTCCGACCTTTGTGTGGCAGCGGCAGAACGACTGATTGCCGATTTGCAGTGGGATAAAACAGAAATTGATGCCGTGGTGTTTGTGTCGCAAACAGCCGACTATCAACTCTTGCCTGCCACCTCTCCCATGATACAGCATAGGTTGGGGCTGAGTACAACTTGCTATACGCTGGATATATCGCTGGGATGTTCCGGCTGGGTATATGCACTCAGTGTCTTGGCTGCATTGATGCAAAGCGGTACCCTTAAGAAAGGGCTATTGTTGGCAGGCGATTGCATTACCAAGGTGTGTGCGCCCGATGATAAAAGCACCTACCCGTTGTTTGGTGATGCAGGCACGGCTACTGCGTTGGAATACAGCGAACAGGTGTCTTCGCCGTTGCAATTCTGCTTATGTTCGGACGGCAGCGGTAGCGATGTCATCAAAGTACCCAATGGCGGCACACTGTATCTGGACGGTATGAGTGTGTTCTCTTTCGGTATTTCCAAAGCTCCCGAAGTGATAAACGAGTTGATAGACCGCTATGGATTGGATAAAGACGAAGTAGATTATTACACGTTTCATCAAGCAAATATGTTTATGAACGAGAAGATACGTAAGAAGCTGAAACTACCCGTGGAGAAAGTTCCTTATAGCATTCGCGAGTACGGAAACACCAGTTGTGCCTCCATTCCGTTGACATTGGTAACAGCCTGCCGCGAACCGTTGCAAAGCCGGAAGCTGAAACACATTGCTTGTGGTTTTGGAGTGGGGTTGTCATGGGGAGCAGTGGCGTTTGAAACAGATGGTATAGTGTGCTCTGAATTGATAGAAATATAATGAATAATATGACATCTTATAACCCTTTCTCTCTTGAGGGAAAGCGAATACTGGTTACCGGTGCCTCGTCGGGCATCGGACGTGCTACTGCTATAGAATGTTCCCGAATGGGTGCAACGGTCATACTGACGGCACGCAACGAACAACGTCTGCAAGAAACCCTGTCCCAAATGACAGAACCGGCGAAACATCAAATAGTCGTTGCCGATTTAGGAACGGAAGACGGCTTACTGTCAGTAGTGAATGCTGTGAGCGAACCGCTTAACGGTGTGGTTCATAGTGCAGGTTTTACCATCCCCAAGCCTTTTCAGTTTGTTACGGCTAAAGACATGGATGCCATTATGGACGTCAATTATAAAGCACCGGCTTTGTTGACGCAGAAGTTGCTGAAAGGCAAAAAAATAAGTAAAGGAGCTTCTATCGTTTTCATTTCGTCTATATCGGGTGTGTGGGTTTCTTATATTGCGGGGAGTCTTTATTCAGGTTCCAAAGGAGCGGTAAACGGTTTGGTGAAAGGTATGGCAATAGAATTGGCAGCCAAGCAGATTCGCGTAAACTGTGTCAATCCCGGTATGATTGAAACGGCTATCTTAGAAAACGGAGTAATTACCGAGGAGCAGTTGCAAGAAGATGCTAAACGCTATCCTTTAGGACGTTATGGTAAGCCCGAAGAAGTGGCACATGCCGTGATTTATCTATTATCGGATGCAGCATCGTGGGTTACCGGAAGCAACTTATTAATAGACGGAGGATATACTTTATTATAATGACAGAACAAGCATACATCAAAGACATTGCCTACTACCTGCCTCAAACAGTAGTTACCAACGACGACATCGTACGTGATTTCCCCGAATGGAGTGTAGCGAAGATAGCCCAAAAGGTGGGAGTAAACAAAAGACATGTCGCCGCACCCGATGAGACCTCGGCAGATCTGGCTGTACATGCCGCCGAAAAGCTATTTGCACAAGGAAAGATTGCCAAAGAAGATATTGACTATGTGCTGTTTTGCACCCAAAGTCCCGATTATTTTCTGCCTACGTCGGCTTGCGTCATTCAAGACCGATTGGGTTTGCGACGCAACATCGGTGCACTGGACTTTAATCTGGGCTGTTCGGGATATGTTTACGGCTTGTCGCTTGCCAAAGGATTGATCTGTGGGGGAATAGCCCGAAATGTATTACTCCTTACGGGTGAGACCTATAATAAATATTTGCATTCGCGCGACAAAGGTAATCGAACTATCTTTGGTGATGCTGCTACGGCAACTGTGGTGTCGACAGAAGGCATTGCCGAGATTGGAACGTTCAGTCTCGGTACCGACGGCAGTGGAGCCGAAAACCTGATTGTTAAAACAGGTGGATTGCGTCATCGGGATAAAGCCGATGATACCGTATTTGATGAGAACGGCAACCCTGTATCGTCAGACTACCTCTATATGAACGGGAGTGAAATATTTACCTTTACGTTGGACAATGTACCTCCGTTGATTAATGACGTGTTGGCTAAGAACCATTTGCAGCAAGATGAAGTGGGCTTGTTTGTGTTTCATCAAGCCAATAAATACATGCTGGACTTCTTGCGTAAGAAAATAAAAATAGCTCCCGAACGCTTTTACAACTGTCTGTCCGAAGTCGGCAATACGGTGTCGTGTACCATTCCTATAGCATTGCGCGAAGCCATGGACGACGGCACGCTACATCAGAGTATGTCGGTATTGCTTGCCGGTTTTGGCGTAGGTTATTCGTGGGGTGGGGTGGTGTTGAACGTCTAACCAACCGAAAAAAACTATCCACTTTATTTGTGCACATTGGAATAATACTTTATTTTTGCACAAACATATTTATATGGAGATAAAGTTTGAAAAAGAATATTTGAGAGAACTATACTATAAAGGAAGTACAAGTAATCGAAAATATAGATTTCAACCTCAGATAGTCAAAAAGTACAAACGCACTATTGATATACTTGAGTCGGTCAACTCAATTGAAGATTTATTTCGTTATAATGCTTTGTGTTACGAAGTATTACTTGGCGATAAAAAAGGTGTTTCTTCAGTACGGGTGAATGATCAGTATCGAATAGAATTTACGGTTGTTCAGATTGTATCTGAAACGGTTGTTACCATATGTAATATACAAGAATTATCAACTCATTATAAATAAAGAGGATATGACAAACTTAGGTAATGGTTTCTGTCCTACACATCCGGGTGAAGTGTTGAAAGATGAGATAGAGTTTCGCAAAATTTCTCAAAGAGAATTGGCGAGAAGAATGGGATTATCCTATCACATACTCAATGATATACTCAATGAGCGTCGCCCCCTTACAACTAAAACAGCAATGATGTTTGAGGCTGCGTTAGATGTTCCTGCCGATTCTCTTATGCGTATGCAGTTGAAATACAACATGGCAATAGCAAACGAAGATAAAGGGTTGTCGAAAAAGTTGGCAGAGATTAGGCAATTGACAGCATCGCTACTCTGATTTTTATTATTAGCACATTATTATTTCCCTTGTACACTCATTTCTTAAAACGTGCGATAGACTTCAGTCTGTCGTTTATCGCCTTGGTGATACTATCACCATTATTGCTTGTTATCACAGTGTGGTTATACATGGTCAACAAAGGAGGCGGAGCCTTTTTTCTGCAAGAACGTCCGGGTAAGAATGCGCGAACGTTTAAGGTCATCAAGTTTAAAACCATGACGGACGAGCGTGATGCCGATGGCAATCTGTTGCCCGACGACCGACGGTTGACACGTGTAGGACGGTTGGTACGTTCCACCTCGATAGACGAACTGCCGCAACTAATCAATGTGTTGCGTGGTGACATGGCACTGATAGGACCCCGACCGTTGTTGATACCCTATCTGAAGCTCTATACACCCCGACAAGCACGTCGTCACGAAGTACGTCCCGGCATTACGGGGTGGGCGCAAGTAAACGGACGCAATGCCATATCGTGGCAGCGCAAATTCGAGTTGGACGTGTGGTATGTAGACCATCTAAGCTTTGCGTTGGATGTGAAAATCATCTTTTTAACTATTAAGAAGGTACTTATGCGCGAAGGCATTAACTCGGATACTTCCGCCACAATGGAACCGTTTAGAGGAGATAATTGACAAAAGGGTAGTAGTCAATTCAGAAAAATAGCTATCTTTGCCGCCACTAACGTTTCACGATGTTGAGCGACTCCGGGGTTGACTGGATTTGACAGCGGGTAGAAATGGTGAGTAAGCATGCAGTGCGTCGTTGATTGGCACTTAAATCTCAGTCTTCCAAATTTTATCTGGCGAAACTCGTTACGCTCTCGCT
>JAISHU010000151.1 GCA_031262385.1 Mediterranea sp. (in: CFB group bacteria) | reverse complement strand
TAAAAAAAAGACACTCGGACGATGCATCAACATCCATAAGTCCAAACCCTATTTTCTTTTCCCCTAAGATTTTATAAAAATCATATAGCTCACAACCTTTATATTCTTCTAAAAAAGATTGACTCGGAGCTATATTGGGCGAGTCTACATAATAGACCGACGAAATTTGCCCGTTTTCATATTCATAAATTTTATTGGAAAAGGCAGAAATCAGGTAGTATTGACCTTGAAAATGAGCAATCGGACGACCCTGAGCAGAAATAAAACTGTTTCTCGCCATGATGCCAATGGCTGGTAATAAAGGAGTAGTAACCAAACTACCATTCTTCATATCTTGCATTACACTATATTGCGGAATATCATCGGTATCACTATTAAGCAAACGATGATATGCCAACCATTCACCCGTTTCGCATAATGTTACAGATGAAATGCCGTCATCATGAGGTAGTTCAATAGAAAAACAATATGCTCCTGAATACGAATAACACAGTATCTCCTTTTGATAATTGCTTACAATGTAAACTAAATTTTTCACTCTGTCTAAATAGAATGCATCAAAATTGATGTATTCTCCAGGTCCACTCCCTCTACGACCAATGCGATTTAAAAATTCACCCTTTTCATTGAAGGCAAATAATTCATGTCCGTCTTTTACAACATAGAAGTTACTATCGCGTCGTACATCTTGGATAAACCCCAATAAACAATCATCGGATGTTTGCAGCGCAAGGTAATGCACACTGTCAACAATCTCGGGTAATTGAATCTCTATAGGATTTGATCCGTTACGTACATTTATCGCAATCGTTGATTCCGGAACGTTTGATGACGTTTGATGACAGGATGCCATTATCAATACGGTTACGACACCAAAAAAAGTTTTCTTGTTCATATTTGTATGGTATTAAAAATTATTTTGCAAAGTTACACGGTTAATCAACTATTCTACAAATTTTTAACGGGAGAAAATCATAATATTTTATTATTTTTTTGATGCATATGCCGGTTGCTTATTTGCGCTTCGCGCCTCGGAAGAGAACCCTACCTCACGCCACCGGCGCGCCACCACCCCACAAAAGAAGGGGAGGAGTTTGAGATACTGCTGCCTCCCTATACACAGTTACTACCGCCACCCATTGGGCTGCGCGCGACACGCCACAACCACACACGTAAACTCTAATTTATCGCACCAGCATACGTCTCCGTAGAGACGCTTATTTGCGTCTCTTATCTCTGTGTTTTGGCTTCTTAACTCAGTGAGTTATGCGCACAACTCACTGAGTTACAAATCTGATTCACTTGAATCGCAAAACTCAATCACTTGAATCGCAAAACTCAATCACCAACTTCTCTGTATCCGTTCGCATCACGCGCCGCCTTATTAGCATATTAGCACAGCCAAAAACACTAACTTTTCTTGTGTGGCGGTTAGTCTGCGGCTAAAACGTAAAACATGATGACAGTGATGTTATCCATATTCATTCCAATAGGTGTAAATTTGTTCTATTCATAGATAATGTGTTGTGCTAATTGAGAGAGAGCTATCGCGATTACTTAAGATTTATAATATAAAGGAGAGCTGTTCGTTCGGAGATTTTGCTGCGATACTGTTCAGGGAAATTCTCAACAGGGGTTTCGTCTGTCATTAATGAAACCAATGCATTAGGCTTGTTGGATGATACGACAAGCGGAAAGTGCGGGTAGTCCTGAATATCCATTACGATTTTTTCAAATGCAACGTTCTGCATACTGCTTTTGTCATATAGAGAATAAGTTAATCGCCAATCTGCGGAAGCCCATAATGAAAAAATAGAATGACTTGAATTTAGGATGAATAAGCAAGGAGAATAGTTTTGTTCTTCGGGGGGTAGTATTTTTATTCCACCAAAACTATCTAATCGCGTCAAATTACTATTCAATGCAATTTCAGCCGTCAGATTGTCATTTTTAGAGTCATAGGAATAGACAATTTCATGTATTGGGTCATGAATCCATAGCGTATCAATTGCTGTTTTTGTTATCGTACTCCATTGAGTATTGCTATAGGGGTATATATTGTCGTGTTTTAACAGCACTTGTTTGCATTCTCCATTTTTACCCATAATCCAAAATTTTGCATTGTTCTTGTTTGATGTTACATAATGACAAAAGAAGTCGCCATTGGGTAGCGCCTCAATATCATCATAAACGAGGTTGAACGGAGAAGTTATCGTTCGTATATACGTACCATCGTATGAGTATATGTGTATGCTTCTAACATCCTGATCACACAGATACACATTCTTATCATCAATAAAACAGTCGGTTATATGTATATATTCTCCCGGACCTTCCCCTTTCGTTCCTATTTTACAGATGAACGTTCCATTTTTGTCAAAACGAAAGACTGTGCTTTGTTTTTCATCTATTACAAAAATAGAAGACCCGCCAAACAGAACCCGGTGAACAACACCAAAGAAGTAAGGTTCCGGAAGTTCTAATTGCACAACTTCGATATCGCTAACGAAAGACGATGCAAGCTTTTCCTTCTGAACATTCTGCAAATCCACTTGAAGAGAAGTTTTGCATTCAATGTTCGTTTGTTCATTGCCGGAGCAGCTACACAACTGACTTAATACATAGGCAAAAATGAAATAATTAATTTTGAGTTTCATATTTCTCTTTTGATAAAATTCTGCACAAAGATAATTAATAACAATATACAACATTAATGCGTATGTAACAAAGAGTGTTGAGCTTGTAACATCGTCTTTTGCTGATGATACATTTTCTTTCGCTGATGATACATTGTAGAAGAAAAGATGTTGCTTTCTCATAGCTCGCTAAGGGCGAACCGATAAACAAGTGTGTTATCCTCTTCGTATGTGACACCGTAAATATAGTTGTTGTCCGCACAAAAGCGATTGATAGAGAAAGGTAATGTGTAAGTTTTAATCTCTTTTCCGTTCCAGTCGTAACACATTATTTTATTAACGGCATAGTCTTGGTGGATAAATTCTATCCAAAGTAAGTCCTTCGGAACTTTGTGCCGTTTCGTCCAAGATGTTGTTTACGTATAAACAAAGAGCGTCTTCCGTTGCACACCACCCATTGCAATAGTCATAGCGTTGGGGTGCTAACGCATACTCGCCCACCACCGAGAAGTCCGGCGAAAAAAGCATCAGGTACAATTGCCTGTTAAAAAACTGCACATCTGAAGCTTGAGTGATACGACCGGATATTTTGTCCAAATGCAGCCTTGCATACAGGTTGCATTTGGGTAGATATACAACGTCGTAGAAATGAGGATTCTCCAATTGGTACGACTCCCATCGGGTGTAATCCTTTGAGGTGCACGCTTCGGCAACGTTGTTCGTGTAGCGGCTTCTACTTTCAAAGTTGGATGTTTTGCCGGTCGTTCTATCCATTACGAAGATGGTAGACTCGGCTGGATAATTGTAAACAATCGCCGAGTCGGTAAAATTAATATTCACTTCGCTCATCCAGCCATAGTTGCTGATGTCGGACAGAAACAAGGGGGCTTGTAGGGGGTAATCCACACACGGCTTTTCCCCGCTTAGGAAAGTTTCTCTTACTTTGAACGATTTGGGTGAAGTGGTTCTGTCTGTTATGCCGTATAGCAACGAGCGGCGTTTGTTGTCGTAATAGAAATGCGAATTAGCCATGCTGTAGTTTTGGTTGGTGGCTATCAGCTCGCCCGCTTTCAGCTCCTTACCTAAATCTACGGAGAGCCGGATTTCTCCTTTGTTGTTTAGTAAGACCAGACGATTGGCATTGTCGTAAAGCCAAATAGAGTCGGGGGTATAGGCGAGCATAGAAAGGACGTATCTGCCGATAGCATCTTTCCCGTCTGTTGCAAGCGGTATTTGGCGTATATTTTTGTCTGTTAAATTAATTTTATCCAGCGCATGTGCTTTATCATTGTACGCATAGATGTAATCGGTCGTACCGTCCCGGCATGCCGAAGATAAGTGGTAGGATTTCAGATTGAGTACATCCGACACGGAGAAAACCAGCGTGTCGATTCTTGTACGATTCTTGTCTTCGTACGCATCAGCCTGCTTTTTACCTCCCGTGCAAGAGATAAAAAGCAGGTTGGATAAGAGATAGACAATAAGCGAATATTTCATATCAAAAAGCTAATAGTATTCTCATGGGGTTTAATATACCGATTGCAAAGGTAGCCGATAATTGTATAAAAACGATTATGCTTGTAATAAAAATAAATGTAATGATACACCAACTTTCTGTGTGTAGGGAAAGTTATGGGGGTTTATCTCCTTAAACTGGTATTATAACCTACTGATTATTAATGCGAGGAAAAAATAATCAAAGTTGGAGTAGGGGTATCGTTGGTTTGTTGTGTCTTATTTTCAAAGCATCTTAATTTATGATGTAAGAATATGAACAAAGAATATATTTTATATAAACCACATATAGATGTCAGTCCATACATGTCTGACATCAGCCTAACCCTAACCAACATCAATAAATAATAGTGATTAAACCTCTTGATTATTTTTCTTCTAACTTAAACCGTTAGCTAACTAAAGAACCTTTTATGATTCCAACATCGAAAATCACATCAGAGAGACTTCGGGATATGGCGGTTCGGCAACCGACGTTCCGCTATATAACGTGTCCAATGAATAAAGTAATTTAAAGAATGATTATTAGAGAGGGAATTTCCTTACTTTTGCAGTCAAAAGGAGGATTTTCCCTCTTTTTACTTCTAATATCTATCTTATAATATGAATAAAACTCTAAAAAACTGCCTCTTGTTGCTGACCTTTTTAGCAACTGGTGTGTGCGTACACGCACAAGAAAAATTGTTGCCTGCCCAGCAGGAAATCTCGTTAAAGTATGGTGCCGACCGTTTGGGTAAACGTTCCGACAAAGCGATGCAGCATTTCCGCGAAAATCGTTTGGGTGCTTTTATTCACTGGGGACTGTATGCTATTCCCGGCGGCGAATGGAACGGCAAAGTCTATTCGGGCGCCGCCGAATGGTTGAAGTCGTGGGCGAAAGTGCCTTCGGACGAATGGTTGCAACTGATGAAACAATGGAATCCTACCAAATTCGACGCCCGCAAATGGGCTAAAATGGCGAAAGAGATGGGTGTGCGCTATGTGAAAATTACAACCAAGCATCACGAGGGCTTCTGTCTGTGGCCCAGTAAGTACACCAAAAATACGGTGGAGTACACCCCTTACAAGAAAGACCTGTTGGGCGAAATGGTGAAAGCCTACAACGACGAAGGCATTGACGTGCATTTCTACTTCTCGGTGATGGACTGGAGCCATCCCGATTACCGATACGACATCAAAACTCCCGAAGACAGCGCGGCGTTTGCCCGCTTCCTCGAATTTACCGATAATCAACTCAAAGAACTCGCTACCCGCTATCCCACGGTAAAAGACTTCTGGTTTGACGGTACGTGGGATGCCAGCATCAAGAAAAACGGTTGGTGGACAGCACACGTGGAACAGATGCTCAAGGAGATGTTGCCGGGTGTCACCATTAACAGCCGTCTGCGTGCCGACGACTACGGCAAACGTCACTTCGACAGCAACGGACATCTGATGGGCGACTACGAATCGGGCTACGAACGTCGTCTGCCCGACCCCGTGAAAGACCTCAAAGTGACCCGCTGGGATTGGGAAGCTTGCATGACGGTACCCGAAAACCAATGGGGCTATCACAAAGATTGGTCGCTGAGCTACGTAAAGACACCCGTTGAAGTGTTGGAACGCATTGTACATGCCGTTTCCATGGGGGGTAACATGGTGGTGAACTTTGGTCCGCAAGCCGACGGCGATTTCCGTTCGGAAGAAAAGATACTGGCTACTACCATCGGTCGTTGGATGAAGAAAAACGGCGAGTGCATCTACGGTTGCGACTATGCCGGCTGGGAGAAACAAGCGTGGGGTTACTACACCCGCAAAAACAAAGAGGTGTATATGGTGGTGTTCAACGCCCCGTACTCCAACCACTTGGTGGTGAAAACACCCAAAGGTACCAAAGTGCTGAAGGCTACCGTGGTCGGCGGCAAAGAGGTACAGGTTACCGAAACCGAACGTAACACCTACAACGTAAACATGCCGGTACAAAATCCCGGCGAACCGTTTGTTATCAAACTACAGATAGACGAAGCTGCAAGTGCGGCGGACAACTATCGCGATGCATTGACATAATTTCAAATGACTGATATACAGATGAAGAGACTTGTGTATTTTCTGGGAGTGGCAGCCTTGGCGCTGCTCCCTTGCACGGCATCGGCACAATTACCCTTTACCAAAGCCGATACCAAAGCCGTGATGCAACGCGTAGCCGATTGGCAGATTGCCAATCCGCCCAAAGGCAACGAACACGACGATGTGGCGTGGACCAATGCCGCTCTCTACATGGGCATGATGGATTGGGCTGAACTTGCCGAAAAGACGGACGGTAACGACACGTACTACAAATGGTTACTGAAGATAGGTCGGCGTAATCAGTTCCAAATGGGACGCTACATGTATCATGCCGACTTCATTGCCGTGGGACAACCCTTTATCGACCTTTACAAAAAGTATAAGGACCCTAAGATGATTGCACCGGTAATGGCGCGTGCCAACTGGGTGGTAGACAACCTACCCATGAGTTCGATGCAGTTGGATTACGGCAAGTCCGAAACATTAGACCGCTGGTCGTGGTGCGACGCCCTGTTTATGGCACCGCCGGTGTATGCCAAACTCTATGTGTTGACGGGCGACAAGAAATACATCCGCTTCATGAACCGCGAGTATCGGGCAACATACGACTTGTTGTTCGACCGCGACGAAAAGCTTTTCTATCGCGATACCCGCTACATCGGCAAGAGCGAAGCCAACGGTCGCAAGGTATTTTGGGGACGTGGTAACGGCTGGGTGCTGGGAGGTCTGTGCGAAATCATGCAGACATTGCCACCCAAAGATAAAAACCGCCGTTTCTACCAAGACTTGTTTGTCACCCTCGCCACCCGTGTCGCCGAGTTGCAAAGCCCCGACGGTTATTGGCACGCCAGCTTGCTCGACCCAGCCTCTTATCCGTCGCCCGAAACCAGCGCTACCGGCTTCATCGTTTATGCCTTGGCTTACGGTATCAACGAAGGACTGCTGGACCGTGCACACTTCCTGCCTATCGTGCAGAAGGGGTGGCAAGCCATGCTCGATGCGGTGGAACCCAACGGTAAGTTGGGTTACGTGCAACCCATTGGTGCCGACCCCCGCAAGGTGACGCGCGACATGACCGAAGTATATGGCGTTGGAGCATTCCTCCTCGCAGGCAACCAAATATATAAGATGAGTTTATAAGTTTATAAACTCAAAAACTCAAACGTATGAAACATTTTTTCCTCTTATTACTAACGACTTTTGTCTTTACCACTGCCGCTTCGGCGCGCGAAGTACACCCGTTCAACGACGGCTGGCAATTTAAAAAAGGACCTTTCGCACAAGATGCAATGAAGGCATCGACGCAATTCAGCGGCAAGTGGGAATCGGTTACCATTCCCCACACGTGGAATGCGGTGGATATGCAGACGCGTGCCAACAACTTCTACGAAGGAGCGGCTTACTACCGCAAGACGTTACATTGTCCCGCCGAGTGGAAAGGCAAACGCATCTATCTGCGCTTTGAAGGAGTTGGTGCCTGTGCCGAAGTGTATGTCAACGGACAGTTGGTAGGCGAACACAAAGGAGGCTACTCGGCTTTTGCCGTGGAGATAGGCGGCGAACTCAAAAGCAAAGCCGACAACGAAATCGTCGTGAAGGCGGACAATGCTTCGCGTCCCGATGTGATCCCCGTCAACCACCAACTGTTTGGCGTTTACGGTGGTATCTACCGTCCGGTATGGCTGTTGATTACCGAACAGAGCAACATCTCCGTAACCGATTACGCTTCGCCGGGTGTCTACATCACGCAAAAGAATGTGTCGAAACGCTCTGCCGATGTAACCGTCAAAGTGAAGTTAGATAACGGCTCGCTGGCTCCCGAAGCACTGACACTTGAGAATAGCATCTATACCCGCGAAGGCAAATTGGTTACCGCCCGCCGTCAGTCGCTGGAACTTACCCCGCAAGGAACGCAAACTTACGAAACGTCTTTTACGCTGAAGAGTCCGCACCTGTGGCAAGGACGCAAAGACCCCTATCTGTATAAAGTGGTGTCGCGTCTGCTGCGGGGCAAAGAGGTGATTGACGAAGTGGTGCAACCGTTGGGACTGCGCAAGTACGAGATTATTGCCGGCAAAGGTTTCTTCCTCAACGGCGAGAAATACCCCATGTACGGCGTTACCCGTCATCAAGACTGGTGGAAGCTGGGTAGTGCGCTGAGCAACAAAGAGCACGACATCGACCTTGCCACCATTATGGACATCGGTGCCACCACCGTACGCTTTGCACACTACCAACAGAGCGACTACATCTACTCGCGTTGCGACTCGTTGGGGTTGATTATCTGGGCGGAGATTCCGTTTGTCAACCGCGTTACGGGCGAAGAGTGGGAGAACGCTCACTCCCAAATGCGCGAACTGATACGCCAAAGTTTCAACCATCCCTCTATCTACATTTGGGGAACGCACAACGAAGTGTACCGTCCGCATGCTTACACCGCTGCGCTGACCGCTTCGCTGCACGACCTCTGCAAGAGCGAAGACCCCGACCGCTACACAGTGTCGGTCAACGGCTACGGGCATACCGACCATCCCGTCAACGAAAACTGCGACGTGCAGGGCATGAACCGCTACTTCGGCTGGTACGAGAAGAAGATACAAGATATCGACGGCTGGGTGGAAGGTTTGGAGAAAAACTATCCGTGGCAGAAACTGATGCTTACCGAATATGGCGCCGATGCCAATCTGGAGCACCAAACGGAGTACTTGGGCGAGTCGCTCAACTGGACGAAACAGTATTATCCCGAAACGTTCCAGACCAAGACACACGAATACCAATGGGCTACCATTGCCAAGCATCCCTACATCATCGCTTCTTACTTGTGGAATACGTTCGACTTTGCCTGCCCCATGTGGTCGCGCGGCGGAGTGCCTGCACGTAACATGAAGGGATTGGTGACTTTCGACCGCAAGGTCAAGAAGGATTCTTATTATTGGTACAAGGCAAACTGGAGCACCGACCCCGTGGTTTACCTCACGCAACGTCGCAATGTAGATCGCGAGAAACAAGTTACTACTATCACCGTTTACTCCAACGTGGGCACCCCAACGGTTTACCTCAACGGCAAGCCTCTTACCGGCATCCGTAAAGGCTACACCGATGTGCACTATGTGATTGACAACGTTACGCTGAACGACGGCAAAAACGTGGTGCGTGCCGAAGTAAACAAAGGCGGGCAAACCTTTACCGACGAAATAGAATGGATGTACACCGGCGAAAAGAATCGCGGCATCGAACGCTACGAAAACCGTAACGAGCATTCGGGATTCTAAGGCGGAGAGTTACAGAGTAAAATACCCGAAGGGGGAGAGTTAAAAACAAGTCAACCTATAATAGGTATGAATCCATGTTTTTAACCCTCCCCCTTCAGTTGTTACTACTGATATATCTTTATAATTTTATATTGCCAGCTTCCGCTTGATAAATTCCAAAATGAAATCCACCGTCGGTTCTATTCCCAACGCCGACGAATCTACGCACAGGTGGTAGGTGGATGCTGCACCCCATGTCTTGAAACTGTAATAGTTATAGTATTCGGCACGCTTTTTATCTTCTTTGTCGATGCGACCTTCCGCCTCTTCGGGTGAAAAGGAGTAGTGTTCGCAGAGACGCTGAATGCGTGTGGTGCGCGAGGCGGAAATAAATATGTTGACGCTGCGGGGGTGTTCGCGCAGGATGTAGTCGGCACAACGTCCTACAAAGAGGCACGACTTTTCTTCGGCAAGCTTGCGAATGACATCGCTTTGTATCTTGAACAGTGCATCGTTGCTCAGGCAGTTTTGTCCGGAAGTCATGCCTTCGTTAACATTGATGAACGGAAAGCGCATTCCCAACATGCCGATGATGCCTTGCGCGGCTCTTTCGTCGGCTTTTTCAAAGAACTCTTTGCACAGTCCGCTCTCTTTCGAAGCAAGTGTGATAAGCTCTTTGTCATAAAAATCTATATTCAATCGGGCAGCCAGCTTCTCGCCGATTTCCCGTCCACCGCTGCCCAGTTGACGTCCGATGTTTATTACATATTTCTCTTCCATAATTCTATTGGGATTGTTAATGGTACAAAAATAGGAATTTATGAATTAAAAGATTCGCAATTTATTAAAGAATTTTCAAATAGACAGCGGGTTATCCGATTTCGTGCGCAATTTGCGATAGTAGGTGATAAGCATCACGCCCGATACGATGCTCGCCAGCAGGTCGGCAAGCGGCATGCTGTACCACACCCCTTTTGCTTCAAAAAAGTGAGGCAGTATAAGCAGTGCAGGCAGCAGGAAGAGCAATTGGCGGGTAAGCGACAGGAAGATGGCGCGGTTGGCAAGTCCGATGCTTTGGAAGAAGTTGGATGTCACCATCTGAAAGCCTACAATGGGGAAACAGAGCAGGGTGATGCGCAATCCTTCGACCGAGAGACGTATCAGCTCGGCATCGGTGGTAAACATCGACACCACCAGCTTGGGTATCAATATAGCCATAAGGAAGCCGGTAGTGGTGATGCCGGTAGCAAACAGGATGGTGAGTTTCAATACCCGTGTGACACGCTGATAGTGCTGTGCGCCGTAGTTGTAGCCCGCAATGGGTTGCATGCCTTGGTTGAGTCCCAACACAATCATACCGAATATAAACGACAAGCGATTCACTATGCCGTATGCGCCTATGGAGAGGTCGCCTCCGTAACGTTTCAATCCTTGGTTGATGAGAATCACGATGAAGCAGGCGGCGGCATTCATCAGAAACGGTGCCATGCCTATCGCCAGCGAATCCGCCACAATCTTGTGATGCAGCTTCCAGATGCCGCGGCGGAAGTGCAACAACTCTTTTTTGTCGCTGAATATCCGCAGTTGCCACAACAGTGCGCAGCATTGGGCGATGACGGTGGCTGTGGCAGCACCCCGTATTCCCCAGTCGAACACAAATATAAAGATAGGTGCAAGGACGGCGTTTATTATCACGGTGGCAATGGTGGCGTACATCGATTTCTGCGGATGTCCCGAAGCACGCAGCAGTGCATTCAATCCGAAATAGAGGTGTGTGACGACGTTACCCAGCAGAATGACCTGCATAAACTCGCGCGCGTACTTCACCGTGTTGTCGCTACCGCCGAAGAAGTAGAGAATAGGGTCGAGAAATATCAGTGCTATAACGGCAAAAATCACTCCCAGAATGATGTTGAGCAGCACCACATTGCCTAATACTTTTTGTGCGGTGTCGTAGTCTTTTTGTCCTAACTTGACCGATACGAGGGTAGATGCACCCACACCCACCAAACTGCCGAATGCGGCGGAGAGGTTCATCAGGGGGAAAGATAGCGCCAGTCCCGAAATAGCCATTGCTCCCACACCGTGTCCTATAAATATACTGTCGATAATGTTGTAGAGCGAGGATGCCGTCATAGCGATGATAGCCGGAACGGCATATTGCATCAATAGTTTTCCGATTTTCTCTGTTCCTAATGAGGTGGGGATTCCCTGTGTAGCCATACTTAATTTGTACTTTTAAAATGTTGACCGGCAAAAGTACAACAATGTTTTGAGAATTGCTACTATAATGCTGCCGCTATATGCTAAACTCTAATTTGTTCACACCTCTTATGTTGACTTCTTTATATACCCATAATACCCGTCAAAGAACCTGCGAAACAACTTCCACCGCATCACTCCTTTTTCAAAAACGAACATGCCGAGCAGCGCACAGAGTATTCCCAATAGTACATCTATAATATAGTGGTGTGCCGTGTACACGGCTGTCCACCAGATGCCGCACATGATAACGGCAAAGAGTGCCAACAATCCTTTGTTTTGCTTGCTGATGACGGCGTACGTCAGCGTTACTACCATATAAGCGGAGTGGAGCGACGGCACGGCTGCGAAGACATTGGAGTTGCGACCGTAGATGGAGTGGAAGACGGGAATGCCCAGCCAGTTGTCGAAACGCCCCAATCCCGCTACGTTGCCGGGAGTGCCTAAGATGGGTTTCAAACCGTATTTCATGACATACCAAGGGGGAGCTGCCGGATGGATGTAGTAACCTGCGAAACCGATGAGGTTAACCAGTAGGAAGGCAAGCGAAAAACGTAGAAATACTTGCCGTTTTCCGGTGAGGTACAACCATACGCCGAATGCCATGGGTACGGGCACCCAGCAGAGGTAGAAGATGCCGGCAAGCACATCGGCAAAGGTATGGTGGTGGGTGGCAAAATATTCGCAGGGGGTAACGGTTATGCCTTGCTGTACAAAACCAAACAGCGACTTCTCGGCATCGTACAGGGCTTGTACGTCAATGGCGTTCATCTCGTAATTGGGGAACACGCGCATCCAGTCGTACGACATGCCGAATAGCGCGAAGGGAAGTAAGGCTACGCCCAGTTTACGCGTGGCTTTGGTAGGAAGGAACAGGATAAGGAATACGCCTGTCAGCAAAAAATGTTCGGTACGCAGACCAATAAACAGTTGCGTCATCGTAAAGTAAAACACGATGACCGCAACCATCCATAGCATCTCGCGTCCGGACGGAAGCTCTAATTTCATTTATTATTTCTTGTTAAGAAGGTTGTAACAATGTATCAAACGGGCAAATGCGGTTAGGTTGGCAAGCACGGCAATCAGTAATAACGGTACAATTAATATCCATAGCGGATTAAACGGGGTGTAGGCGGCAAATATTCCGTAGCAAATGGCACCCAATGCGGTAAGTACCACACGTTCGGGACGTTGCATCAAGCCTACTTTGCTTTCCAATCCCAACCCTTCGGCACGGGCGCGCACGTAGCTCACCATCAACGAACCGATGAGGGCGATGAAAGCAATGACAGCACCTGCCACGGAGCCCTTTAAAAAGAGGTAGAAGATGATACCGAACAGAGTAAACAGTTCGCTGTAACGGTCGAGTACCGAGTCGTACAGCGCACCGAAGGTCGATTCCATATTACCCAGTCGAGCTACACGTCCGTCCATCATGTCGAACAGGCCGGCAAACAGTACAATGCCGCCGCCCCAGCCCACATAGTTGTGTGCGCAGGTATCGTCTTGCATGCCGCCATAGATGAATACCCCCGCAGCAACAATGTTGAGCACCAACCCGATGGTTGTGATGACGTTGGGCGTGATACCTATCTTTATCATGCCTCGCACTACCGGATTGATAACCCGATAGATAAGATGTTGTAGCCAATCTCTATACTGCATATCTTTTTATTTGTTTTTAGTGTCCCAGCCACCACCTCACGGCAATGAGAAGTATGCTGCTGTATACTCCTGCCAGCACGTCGTCCATCATGACGCCCACGCCACCGGGCAGTTGTTCCATGCGGCGAATGCCTAACGGCTTAAATATGTCGAACAGGCGGAACAGCACAAAGGCTGCAAGACCGTACCACACATGACCGGACGGCACGGCGAGCAGTGCTATCCACACACCTACCATCTCGTCGACCACCACCCGCGATGGGTCTTTTCCCCAGTAGGGCAACAGTTTGCCGGCTGCCCATACACCTGCGATGTAAAACAACCATACCAATGCGGCGGTAGCCCACCATATTGCATGTTTGTCGAGCAGGTGCGACAGACCGAACCATATCAGGGTGGCAAGCAGTGCTCCGGCAGTACCCGGTGCAATAGGCGAAAAGCCCGAGCCGAAGCCCGAGCCTATCAGTGTGGGGAGAAAAGGAGTTTTCATTAATCCAGATAACCGGGTGATTGTTCGCCAACCATTGAACGGATAGTCTCTTTTATCATTCTCCATTGGGTGAACAGGTCGTGCACGGGTTGGTGTTCGTTGTCGTGCATCGGACTTTTGCAGAAGAACGAGAGCCACGTTTGTATGCCCCACATACCTGCACGCATTGCCAAGTCGCTAAACAGCACCAAGTCGAGCGCAATGGGTGCGGCGAGAATGGAGTCGCGGCAAAGGAAGTTCACCTTTATCTCCATGGGGTAGCCCATCCATCCGAAGATGTCGATGTTGTCCCACGCTTCTTTGTTGTCTTTGCGGGGAGGGTAGTAGTTGATGCGCACCTTGTGGTACACGTCGCCATACAGGTCGGGGTATTTCTCGGGTTCAAAGATATTGTCGATAACCGACAGTTTGCTTACTTCTTTGGTTTTGAAGTTATCGGGGTCGTCCAGCACCTCGCCGTCTCGGTTGCCCAATATATTGGTAGAAAACCAGCCGCTCACACCCAGCATACGGGTTTTGAACATCGGTGCAAGTACGGTTTTCATCAACGTTTGTCCGCTCTTGAAGTCTTTGCCGGCGATAGGCATGCGGGTTTTCTCAGCCAATTCCCACATGGCAGGTGTGTCTACGCATAGGTTGGGTGCTCCCATTACAAACGGTGCCCCTTCGGTAAGTGCGGCGTAGGCATAGCACATGCTCGGCGAGATCACGTCGGTTTTGTTCTCTTTCATCGCTTTCTCCAAGGCGGCAAGCGATTGGTGTTCGTCCGACAGGGGAATGTATATTTCGGTACTGGCAGCCCACAGCACTACGATGCGTTCGCAGTGGTTGGCACTCTTGAAGTTGCGTATGTCTTGGCGGATTTGTTCTACCATATCCCAGCGCGAAGCGGTTTGTTTGATGTGTGTGCCGTTGAGGCGTTTTGCCCAATTGTGGTCGAATGCAGCCGTTATGGGTTTAATGCTTTCCAGCTCCTCTCTAACTAAGTTTAAATCGTTTTCTTTTAGGACTTCAGCGCATTTGGCTGCTTCGTAGGCATTGTCGGGAAAGATATCCCAGCCTCCGAAAACAATGTCGTTCAGGTCGGTCAACGGCACTATGTCCTTAATAAGCTTTTCTTTCTTATCAGCCATTTTTATCTTGGCCAATTGGCTAATGGAGCCAATAGCTTTAACCATTCCTTTACGGGCGGCCAAAGTTCCGGTTATGAATGTGGTAGCTACTGCACCACCAACTCCAACAATCAAAATACCCAAACGTCCGGTTGCGGGTTTAATGTCTTCTTTCATTTTGTTATACTTTACATTTAATAAAAAACTGTTCAAAAGTACGTCGTTTTGTTTAGATAATAACGTCGTTATTGTTGTGTTTATTTATATGTTAGCAAGATTTAAGTTAAAGTTGATTCTTTTAGATGTCAAAATATCATTATCTGCTCTAAATCAAAACAGTTTCGTCGCAGGCTATGCTTTGTCTTGATTTATGGTGAAGTTTCGTACGCTATTGTCCGAAAGAACGGTGGTGACAATCTCTGCCACCATCTGTTTTAGTTCGTCCAGAAAGGTAGCGGCAGGGTAGGTTCGCCGTTCTATTTCGCGTAGTTTTTTTTCCCATCTGCCGGTGAGTTCTGCCGATTTCAGCATCTCTTCTTTTATAAGTCCGATGAGTTCCACGCCTGTGGGAGTAGCTATCAGATTTTTCTTCTCCTTGCGGATGTAATTCCGTTTAAAGAGTGTTTCGATAATAGCTGCGCGGGTAGAGGGGCGACCTATGCCGTTCTCTTTGAGTGCGTCGCGCAGCTCGTCGTTGTCCACCAGCTTGCCGGCTGTTTCCATGGCACGTAGCAGGGTAGCTTCGGTGTAGGGGCGGGGAGGTTGTGTCCACTTCTCGTAGAGGGCGGGTGTGTGTGTCCCGGTTTCGCCTTTGGTAAACAGGGGTAAGATGTTGTCGCCCGCTTCCTCTTTCTCTTCCTTCTCTTCTTTTTCTTTTTCGAACACCACGCGCCAGCCGGGCGACAGTATCTGTTTGCCGTTTACCTTGAAATCGATACCGCCTGTTTGTCCGGTTACGGTGGTGGTAGAGGTTTTGCAGTCGGGATAAAATGCGGCGATAAAGCGACGGGCTACGAGGTCGAACACGTTTCGTTCCATATCCGTGAGGTTTTGCGCCGGACGTCCGGTGGGGATAATGGCATGATGGTCGGTTACCTTGGCATTGTCGAACACCTTTTTCGACTTAGGCAAGGTGGTACCCAGCAGTGGCGTCACCAGCGGATCGTAGTCGTGCAACTCTTTCAGGATAGCCGGACACTTGGGGTAGATGTCATCGCTCAGGAAGGTGGTGTCTACGCGCGGGTAGGTGGTTATCTTCTTTTCGTAGAGCGACTGAATAATTTTCAATGTTTCGTCGGCAGAGTAGCCAAACTTTTTGTTGCATTCCACCTGCAACGAGGTGAGGTCGAACAGGCGCGGGGGAAACTCTTTCCCCTCTTTCTTTACGATGCCCGTTATCAGGAACGGTTCGTCTTTTATCTGTTCCAGCAATGCCAGTCCGCGTTCGTGACTTTCTATCGGTTCGATGCCTTTGTTCTCTTCGGGCTTCTTGGCGACTTTTGTCTCTTTGCTTTTCTCTTCTTCCAATGCCAGTTCTTCGTCGCTCTTTTTGATGACGGCGGCAAAGGTGGTGTCGCGGTACACGGTCTTCAGTTCCCAATATTGTTTGGGGGTGAAGTGTTGTATATCCAACTGTCGGTTGACAATCAGTGCCAGTGTGGGGGTTTGCACCCTGCCGATAGAGAGTACCTGACGGTTTTGTCCGTACTTCAGAGTGTACAGGCGGGTGGCGTTCATACCCAGCAGCCAGTCGCCTATGGCACGGCTCAGTCCCGCTTCGTACAGCGGTTGAAACTCTTGTTGATCTTTGAGGTGGCTGAACCCTTCGCGAATGGCTTCTTCGGTGAGCGACGAAATCCACAACCGCTTTACGGGGCAAGTGGCACCTGCCTTTTGCATCACCCACCGTTGGATAAGTTCGCCCTCCTGTCCGGCATCGCCGCAGTTTACTATCTGTTCCGCCTGTTGCATCAGTCGTTCAATGATGCGGAACTGTCGTTCGTAGGTGGGATTGCTGATGAGTTTGATTCCAAATCGTGGCGGAATCATGGGCAGGCTGCTCAGATTCCACGATTTCCACGCGGGGGTATAGTCGTTGGGTTCTTTGAGTGTACACAAGTGACCGAATGTCCAAGTCACTTGGTAACCGTTACCTTCCATATATCCCTCTTTGCGCTCTCCGGCTCCGAGCACTTCGGCAATATCACGCGCCACAGAGGGCTTTTCGGCAATGCAAACTATCATTCTTTGTCTGTTATTTAGTTCGCAAAGATACCTCAAAATCCCCTATGTGCAAAGTTGGCGCGATTTTAGAGTGCTATTCCTCTTCTACGAGTCGGTCTATCCGGTAGCTGTTTCCTCTCTTTTTTACTTTCAGGGTGATGCCTACGGTTTCGCCCATTTTGCGGTGTTCCACCTTATAGTATCCGGCGACGGTTTGCGTCACGCTGATTGTCGGAATCCACAGCGGGTCGAACACAAAGCCTTGAATCAGCAGGTCGAAGTCGTGACGTCCGTCTTCTATGCTTTCGTCGGCAGCCTGTTGGAAATTTTGCAGAGCGGCAGGGGTGAGATATTTGTTGCGTACGGCACTAAGTTTGTCTTGCAGTTTATCCGTCAGTTGGATGTGTAGGGTGGTGTACATCTTGTAGAACGAGTGTACGAAATCTTCTGCCGTACCGTTGGTAACCACCTTTGGCAGAGGCGGGTTGTCGTCGGGCATTACGGCTTCGCCATACATGGCTTCGTCCCATAGGGGGGTGATGTAGTCGATGCGATAGCTGTTGCCGTCGGGTATCACTCTCACGGGAATCTGTGTCTTTTCCGGTGTTTCGTACGATACCATAAACCAACGGTTTTCGAGGTGTGTCACACGGAGTGTCTGTAGCATCTCGTTCATGACGTCTTGTGCCCGAATGATGGGGTCGGCATCGGTCTCGTTGCCTATGAGTTCCACCTTTTCAATCAGTGCTGGTGTCAGGTATTGTTGCTCGGGAGTTTCATCAACTGCCGCATTTGTTTCCGACAGCATATTCGAGAGGTACGCTTTGTAGAAATTCCGGATAACAAGCGTGGCTTCTTCCACGTTCACTTTTCGGGAAGATTGTGCAAAAGCCGTCTGTGTGGTACAAAGGGCTAAGCAAAATGTGGCAATTGCCAAATAGGTTCTGGTGTTCATTGTCTTTATGTTATGATAGTATGAGAATTGAGGACGAAGTTACGATATTTTATTGTACCGAAAGAATTTTCTCGGTGAGAAACTTTGTTTTTCTTGTTTGGACGTCGTTGGATGAATAACACCTTCGAGATTTATTTGCTACAAAAAAACTTACAAACGAAAACATTGATAATGAGGCAGATCTGAAAACGAACGAAAAAAATGTATGCAATTGTTCGTTTCAGCCAAAAGAAAAGAAGAAAGAAAGTAACAAAGAAAGAATAAAAGAAACCCCAAAGGAAAGGAAAGAAGAGAAAAAAAAAGAAAAGAAAAGAACTCTCTCTTCCTCCTCAAGGTTCCCTCTCCCGGGAGGAGGAAGCAGAGAGAGAGTGATGTGAGGAGGAGGATTGGGAGGAAAGGGGAGGGGATATTTTGATTCTTTGAATAGAGATGCCGTTCTCGTAAAAGAACGGCGCAAACCACCGAGATAATTTCGTAACTCAGTGAGTTAGCCGCGCCAATCACCTGTTTGGCGAACGTGAATCATCTGTTTGACGAACGCCAATTACCTGTTTGGTGAACGCCAATCACTTAGTTGTCAGTGAGCTGCACTATCAAAACATATACCAATAGTTTTCCCCCAAATGCTGTTTGATAGCCTTCAACGCTTTGTTGATATGCCCTTCAACGGTCTTTAGGGCGATGCCCAAGTCTTCGGCTATTTCCGGATTACTCATGTTGTCCCGCCTGCTTTTGAGAAAAACGGTGCGGCATTTGTCGGGAAGGTGAGTGATGGCTTCTGCTACCAGATTATTCAGATCCTCGTATTCCAGAATATCCGTATTCTTAACAGACGCGTTTTGAATGTGCACGGAATCCAATTCCACAAACTGTTTCCGGTTGCGCAAGACATTCAAACAACGGTTACGGGCTGAGCGAAACAGATACGCCTTGAGAGATATTTTAATTTCCAGATGTTCCCTATTCTCCCATAAATAGAGAAATATATCCAACGCCGTTTCTTCCGCCTCAAGTTGATTATCAAGATAATAATAGATAAAACGGCACAAGGGCGTGAACCAATGCTCAAAAAGCATCTTATATGCTTTTTCATCTCCTTTCCTAATTGAGTTCATTAAGAGGATATCGTCATTCATATTGTTCATAAATAGAATCTTTCCACTGTTTATAGTTGTGTATCGCCGGCAAAAATACAAAGTTTTTTAAAAAGAAGTATTTTTAAGACAAGGGTGTCCTTCTTTTTATGTGTCTATTATGGCATTGATTTCAAAAACTATCGAAAAAACTATACCTAATGAAAAAGAAGAAAGCACAAATCATACCGTGGAATGCCATCATAGCTAAGTTAGATGGAGATTTCTCTGCCGCAGACGAACAACTGTTTGCGGAATGGATTGCCATAGAAGGCAATTCAAAGTTGTTTGCCGACTATACGCAATTGTGGGAGGATGCCCGAAATAAAACAGCCTCTTTGGTACCGGATACCTCATACTATTGGTCGGAATTAAAAAGAAAAATGGCGGCAGGCGAACAGCAGTCGGCGATAACGATTCGCACCAAACGCAGACACCGATTGTTCAGAATGTGTGCCGAGGTAGCGGCTATAGGTCTGCTCTTTATCTTCATCCGTTCGATGGTGCACACAAACGATATGCCTCAACCCACCACCGTTTCATACACCAACCAACAGGGTAAAAGCATGGTTGTATTGCCCGATGAATCAACAGTGTGGTTACACGATAACTCCCAACTCTCTTTTACAGACAATCCGGCTTCGCACGAACGAATAGCAACCCTAAGCGGAGAAGCTTTTTTTGAGGTATCACACAACAAAAAAGCTCCGTTTATCGTAGTGGCAAACGGTTTGCACATTAAGGTATATGGCACTAAGTTCAATGTGAATGCCCTCCCCGGAGCCAAAGAAGTCCATGTTAGTCTACAAGAAGGTTCGGTAGCTGTGTACACTGCCGACAATGCCAAAGAGTCGCATCTGAAACCGGGCGAAACAGCCACCTACGACACAGACAACCGGAGCGTATCGGTGACACCAACGGATTTAGACGCTTCGCTGTGGACTAAAGAAAAGGTGGTAGTAGAACAACGTTCCCTACGCGATGTCTGTCGCATCCTCTCCTCTTGGTATAATGTAAAGATTGAACCCGATGCTACCATCGCAGATGTTTATTTCTACACGTTTACATTAGAACACGAAACGTTGGATGATGCGCTCCAGATATTGGCGTACCTGCATCCGCTGAACTATCACAAAGAAAACGAGCAGCATATTTTTATCTATCCCGGACCGAATTAAGACAGACGGAACAAACAGATGCTCGTCTGCCCTATTTATACTAACCCTAATTTTTAACCAAATCATTTATGCCACCTTCATGCTAAACTCTTCCTAACCGCCACAAGCCAATGTACTTGTTGCACACTCTTCGCGAAGTACAGTAACGAAGATATAACTCAGAATACTAACCTATATAACCAGAAACGAATTCTTATGAAATGTAAACATATATATGTGTATATATTACTGATATTCATGCTTCTACCCTTACAACTAAAAGCACAAAGCGGTACCGAAAAGATTAGTGTATCGTTTGATGAGATATCACTTAAAGAAGCTATGGAGAGGATAGAAGCTGCTTCTTCCTATACATTTGCATACGATGCATTGATAATAGACACCAAACAAACGGTCAGCTTACATGCCCAAGATATGGAAATCCGTTTGGCTATCCGTGCGATGTTGGAACCTACAGACGTAGCTTTCAAGTTCACCAAGAGCCAAATTTTGTTATCAAAGAAAGTCGATCTACCTCAAGAAATCGGAGCCAAAAGGACGATAACCGGTGTCGTAACGGATGATACCGGCGAACCCATTATCGGCGGTACGGTTACCATAAAAGGTACCGTAAACGGTGTAACTACCGATATTGACGGTAAGTTCTCTATTGTAGCGCGCGAAGGCGAAATGCTGGAATTCCGGTATATCGGCTACAAAACCATAGAGCGTAAAATAAAAAAAGAGAAGACGATGACCGTTGTACTGCCTCCTACCGATATTAATTTGGACGAAGTGGTAGTAGTGGGCTTCCAGACACAAAAGAAAGAGAGCGTCACCGCCTCTATCAATTCGGTAAAGCCGTCGGCATTGGCTATCCCGGCACGCAGTTTGTCCAATGCTTTGGCAGGACAAGTGGCAGGTATCATCTCGGTGCAACGAAGCGGTGAGCCGGGCAATGATAATTCTTCGTTCTGGATTCGCGGCGTAAGCTCGTATGCCAGTGGTACCGAACCGCTTATTTTGGTCGATGGCGTAGAGCGCGACATGAACGATATTGATGTGGACGAAATCGAAAGTTTCTCTGTACTGAAAGATGCGGCGGCAACTGCCGTTTACGGTTCGGAGGGTGCCAATGGCGTAATCTTGATTACCACTAAACGTGGTGTAAGCCAAAAAACCGAGGTAAGTTTTAACGCCCAGTACAGTATGGTTACTCCTACCCGTATGCCGGAACTGATGCCTTCGTACGACTATTTGTCCATGTGGAACGAAGCAAGCTGGAACGATGCCGGTAACCCTGCATGGGAGACTTATAATCGTCCCTTTAGCGATGACGCCTTGGCTAAATACCGTTCGGGCGAAGACCCCGATTTCTACCCAAACTCCATCTGGACGGATTTGTTGGCAAAGCACACCAGTAACCAACGCTACACCATCAACTTCCGTGGCGGTGGCGAGAAAACCAAATTCTTCTTGTCGGGTGCTTATTATGCGGAAGATGGTATCTATAAATCGAATCCCATCGAGAAATATAATGCCAATATCAATCTAAAACGTTATAATTTGCGTGCTAACATTGATATGGATATCACTCCGACCACCAAATTATCGGTTGATATAAGTGGGCAATATAAGACAAGGGGAGCACCTAATGTAAGTTCGGACGCCTTGTTCAAACACATGGTGATATTTCCGACACACTTAATTCCTATGCAGTGGTCGGATGGTTCGGCTTCGGTCATCAAAACAGATGGCGACGGACGTTACAATCCTTACAATTTGCTGAACTTTAGTGGTTATTCCAAACAGTGGGAACTTTCGGCACAAAGCAAAGTAACTATCAAACAGGAATTAGACTTCATCACCAAAGGCTTGTATGCGCAAGCACTATTGAGTTTCGATGCTTATACCAATTCCATAAAGATTCGTGCCATGTCACCTGACAAGTATTACGTCACAGGCAGAAATGAGGACGGGAGTTTGAGCAAAGAACTTAAAAGTGCGGGCACTCCGCTCGGCAATTTTTCATTATCGGGCAATCCCGACGGAAACAAGCAAATATATGTGGAAGCTACCTTAGGATATAACCGCATATTTGCAAAGAAACACGATGTCACAGCTATCTTGGTGTATAATCAGCAAGAAAAGGATGCCATGCGTGGATATGCCGGCTATATCCTGCCTTATCGCAAGCAAAACGTTGTGATGCGTGGTACATATACTTACGACGAACGATATGTCGTATCCGGCAGTTTTGGTGCTACCGGTAGCGAAAGTTTTGCTGCCAACCACCGTTGGGGTATCTTTCCTTCGGCGAGTGTGGCATGGAATGTGCACAAAGAATCGTTTATGCAACGCGACGGTCTGACTGAAATTATAAATAAGCTTAGATTGAGAGCATCGTACGTTGTAACCGGTAATTCTAAGATAAAGCAAAACAATGAGGAAAAACGCTATGCATTTATGGAAAATATCTATACCAGCAGTAGCGGTAATAGTCTTGGCTTAAATCAAGGAACTAACGGAGGTCCGACAAATTCTTACGGTTCCGCTTACGAGGACCAGTTCGCAGCTCCCAACTTATCTTGGGAAACCGAGAAAAAGGTAAATGCCGGTATCGATTTAGGCTTGTTCCGTAACAGAATAGACATTACATTCGACTATTTCACGAATCGACGTGAAAATATTCTTATACAGCGTGCAACCATTCCTACGGCCACCGGCTTTATCCAGAATCCTTGGCAAAATCTGGGTACTACCACCAATAAAGGTTTCGATGCCAGCATCATACTCCAAGACAAATGGGGAGATTTTGACGTATCAGCCAAAGGCAACTTCACGTTAGCTAAAAATAAGGTGGTTTACAGGGATGAAGTACCGCAAGCTTACTCTTGGATGGCAGCTACCGGACAGGCTATTAGTCAGCCCCGGTTATATATCGCCGACGGACTTTTCACAAACGACGATTTCAATATCTCTAAGAATGCCAACGGCAGTTACAATTATCAATTGAAACCGGGTATCGCCACCTACGACCCACAAGTACGTCCGGGCGACATCAAATACAAAGATTTGAATGGCGACGGTAAAATCACAGACTTGGATAATAGCTACGATAACGGCTTTTATCCCACGACTCCCCAAATAGTTTATGGCTTTGGCGTGAACGTGGGTTACAAAGGATTTACGGTAGGTATCTTCTTTAATGGTACGGGACGAGTTTCTAAAAACCTGAAAAACAGCAATGCCTATTTTATGCCTTTCAATAACAGTGTAGACCAGACATCAGCAAGAATGGAAGCTGCCGACCACTGGACTGCAAGCAATCCTGATAATCAAGATGTGCTCTATCCCCGTCTGCACACCAATGCATGGAGCAACAACAACTTGAACAGCACTTGGTGGTATCGCGACGCCAGCTTCTTGCGCTTGAAAAACCTTGAGTTTGGATATACCTTCAGCAAAAAACTGCTTTCGAAAATAAACGTGCGCGGATTAAAAGTATTTGTGCAAGGTAGTAATGTTGCAGTTTGGGATAAAATAAAATACTGGGATCCCGAAATTGAAAACAGTGGTGCCAAATACCCCATTTGTGGTACATGGACGGTCGGATTAGACCTGAAGTTCTGATAATAAGAATTATTGAAACGAAACGAATATATAGATTATGAATAAGATAATTAAGAAAATAGGACGACAATGGGCAAGCATATCCATGATATGTACTGCACTGGTGCTCCTGTCAGGCTGCGCAGACTATTTGGATGTAAGCCGCGAATTGGCAGACAATATTAATATCAATACGGCATTCACAAATCCAACCTATTTCAAACAGTGGTATGGCGGTCTTTACGACTATCTACCCAACTACTCGGAAACCGGATTGGATGGTAATAACGCACGAGCCAATCCTTGGGCTTGGCTTTCGGGAGAATTGGTTTGCTCCAATCCCACACCTCTTGCATATTCGCAAAACACATACACTGCGGAGTCATCGCCGTTTCACCGTTGGATGAACTGCTACCAGAATATCCGTCAAATCATGATATTCTTAGATAGAGCACCCGATAAAATGGGTAGCCCAACCGACCAAGGCGGATACATTTCAGAGCAAGAGATGCTACGCTATAAGGCGGATGCCACCTATTTGGAAGCCTATTACTACTTTATGCTATTCGAACTGTATGGTCCTACCCCCATTATAACCGAATTGGCAGACCCGCAACAAACTAATATAGATTACGAACGGGCGTCGATGGACGAAATGGTGAATCACATTGATACCTTGCTGGAACGACTTATCAGCGGACCTTACAAAAGCGTATTGAAACCGACACTGAGAACGGGAGAAGGGCTCGACACGGAACTCAGTGCGGACAATTACAACTTGCTCGAAATACTGCGCCCCACTATGGGAGCCGTGTATGCTTTGCGTGCCCGCCTGTGGGTGTATGCTGCTTCACCGCTTTATAACGGAGGCTACAAAGAAGCACTATCCGTAACCAACAAAGACGGCAAACACCTGTTTCCCGACTACGATGCTAACAAATGGCTAAAAGCCAAAGAGTGTTTGGAGGATTTGTTACAATTTGCCGAACAAAACGGAATGCATCTATACAAGAGTAAAGACGGCGATCCGAATAAGTCGGTATATGAATTATTCCAGTATTATAACGATGAAATCCTTTGGGCAAACGGAAACAACGATTATAACGACGGCACTTCTTCCAAAATGGAAGCACGCACCATTCCCGGAGATATTCCCGGTGGTATGGGAAATGTAGGTCCTTATCAGGATTTTGTAGATCTGTTTTTTACCGAAAACGGACTGGATATCCACGAGGATACGGCTTATCACGAAAACGGGTTTGTGGATTACGAAAATCGGTGTACCACCAAGAATAGTGCACAACCAAACCTGCATATAGACAAGCATATCTTTACGATGAATGTCAACAGAGAACCTCGTTTCTATGCTGACATCACCTACGAAGGAAAGAGTTGGCATATACAACGCGATATGGATACCTACAAAGACTGGGGTGCTTATTTTGAGAGACCGGTAAATACGGATCAAAATAAAAATCCGGGCGGAGCAGCCTTTCAGGATAACACCATGCATGCACGTGCAGGCTACTTGCTTTACAAATTTAATAATCGTACGTTGCTGAATGCCGGTTCTTATCCCAAAGACTGGGGACGTCCGTGGATCTATTTCCGTTTGGCGGATTTCTATCTGTATTATGCCGAGGTGTGCAACGAAATAAACCCGAACGACCCCAACATCATCAAGTATCTGGATCTGGTACGCGAACGTGCCGGTATTCCGGGTTATGCAGAACTAAAAGCATCCGGTGTGAAGGACATTGTAGGAGACCAAGAAAAGCAGCGCGAAGCTATTCAACGCGAACGTGCCATTGAACTGTTTGCCGAGGGTAACTACTATTTTGATACCCACCGCTGGATGACTGCCGGTTATGCAACCGATGATAAAGGGAATCGGATTAAAAACAACGAGGACAAACTCATTCCGCGCAGAGGTATGGATATTGGTTACCCGACCGCTTTCTTCAACGACAAAAAACTTCCGCAGGTATTCTACGATAAAATCGGCGAAGGATCTTTCTACAATCGCATTGTGTTAGACAGATACCCATGGTCAAAAGCCATGTTGCTGTATCCCATACCGTATAACGAAATGCAAAAGAGTTTATTAACCGTACAAAATCCATTATGGTAGAAAGAGTAGCCATACTATTGCTATGTATATCTACGTTGGTGGCATGCAGTGACAATAATAAAGTAATTGATGATGAAGGCCCTATACCCGACAATTGGATTACTCTTGCCACAGATCCACTAAACGTAGCATACAACGGCGATACGAAAGAACTGGACGTTGCTTTCGACAAGAACGTCGATTTCGATAAGGTTGCCTATACGCTTACCGGAAACGGCAGCGATTGGTGTACTGCAACGTTGACTCCCGACAAGCTGATGATTCGCGTGGAACGCTCTTACTCCGAATGGAGCAGAAGTACGGATTTAAGAATTTCGTACGACAAAGAGCACCAAACGACTCTCACCATTCGGCAGGAAGCATCACCGTCGCCCGAGGATAGCCTCATCAAGGTAATTGCAGGCGAAGCGACATCCGAAGAAACGAGTAGCAAAGACACTGACGGTAATCCGCTCACACTGGCAATGTCGTACGACGGAAACAAAAAGACGTACTTCAACTCTAAATTCGGGGCTATCAGTCAATGGCCTTTCAATATCACCTATACGCTGGAAGCCGGACATACGCTGAACCGCATCGTATATACGCCTCGTACCGACAGTGGCAACAAATGGGGTTCGTTCGACGAATTTACCGTTTGGGTATCTACTGCCGACAAACCGGACGAATTTACCGAAGTAGGTTCTTATGCCCGTGGAAACGGGGTGCATACGCCGTTCGATATAGCAATTCCCGGAGGTGTAGCCAACGTAGCAAAAGTGCGCTTTGTAATCAACAAATCGTACGAGAGCCGCGTAAGCTGTGCCGAAATGGAATTCTATCAGGCAAGCGACAATGCGTTTAATCCCTATTCGATATTCGCCGACGAGTTGTGTACCAAACTGAAGGAAGGAGTGACGGAGCTACAAATCAAACAGATTCCTAATCTCTACTTGAGGAACTTGGGACTTGCCTTGTTGGCAGGTAATTACGATTTGCAATTTCGCTTGGCTACCTATCGTCCGTATCAGCATCCGCAAGTGATGGCTACCGCCAATAAGACGAATAAACTCAGTCTGCGCGACAACCCCACAGGCATCTATGTTTCTGCGGGCGAAACGCTGCCGGTATTTGTCGGTACGCTTAAATACGGTAACATCTCAATGATGATACAAGACGTAAGCGGCGGCTACGGCAACTCCAAAACATACGAATTGCATGCCGGCTATAACGAAGTCAAAGCGGATATCGACGGATTGATTTATATTCTGAACCACGTAGACGATGACTTGCCGATACAACCCGTTACGGAACAGCAGAGGCAGATTATCAAGGATAAGAGTGTGGAGGTACATTTTGCCATGGGGAAAGTGAACGGTTACTTTGATATCGCCAAGAATACGGAAGCCGACTGGACTAAGATTCTCGGTAATGCCAAGTTCCGGGTTATAGATGTGTTGGGTAACCTTTCGCACCTGACGTGGACGGTAGCCGACTTTCAACAATACCGGACGAAGATAACCGAGACGGTGCACAATCTGGACAGCTTGGTGTATTTAGAAGAGGAGTTCATAGGCTTGGTGAAATACAAAAGGATGTTCAACAATCGCCTTCATTTCAGTGTGGATTTCACAGCAAAAAGCCCGAACTCCAGCGATTATCGCACGGTGTATAGCGTGGGAGAAAGCAACAGTTATGCCGAGATATTCTGTAATCCGAGTCGCTTTACCGCCCGTCTTTGGGGACCTGCACACGAGGTAGGTCACAGTTTGAATACCCGACCGGGTATGACATGGGCAGGAGTTACCGAAGTGACCAACAATATTATGGCTCTTTATGTGCAAACATCGTTCGGGCAGGGTTGTAAGCTGTTTACAGACAAAATCACACCGAAGGATGAACAGGGAAATGCGATTGCCGGTGATTTCAAAAATATCTATGAGGCTTCCATTGCGTTTATCGTAGACGGAAAACGAGCACATTGCTTGCCGGATGTGAAAGACATTGTACGCGAAACGCAGTTGGTTCCGTTCTGGCAGCTCAAGCTCTATCTGGTGGATGCGTTGGGGCAAACCGACTTCTATCACGACCTTATGGAATATTTCCGTACGCACGATAGTCCCAGCCAAAGCGGCGAAAATCAAGGTATGAATCAATTGGACTTCGTACGCCAAGTGTGCACGTTGTCCAAACGAAACCTGCTTGATTTCTTTGAGGACTGGGGTTTTCTTACTCCTGTAAATACCACGTTGAACGATTACGGAGATAAGAAGTTTATCATAACCACCGAACAGATTGAAGCACTGAAAAAGGAGATTACAGCAAAAAATTATCCCAAAGCGCCCGATAATCTGTATCGGATAGATGATAGTAATTTTATGAATTTCAAACCATAGAATAATAATTATGAAAAGAAAATTGACACAACCCTTGTTGTTGAAAACCATAACAAAAGGATTATCTTTTTCATTAATGTTCGCTGCCACCCTGTTATGTACTGTGGCTTGCGATGACGATAGCAAAGAGATAGGACCAAGCCCTGTCACCGGCATTACGATAGACAATGCCGTAGACGGAGTTATTAAAGTTCCTGTAGGTCAGACCTTCCAAGTACAGGTAACACTCTCCTCGAAAGGCAACGATGCATATCAAAACCGAATACAGTATGGCACAAGCGACACTGTTATTTTTAAGGTTGACGATACCGGTGTCATCAGCGGCTTGTATGGTGGCGAAGCGACACTGACAGTGATGCCGTCGAGTGGCTCTATTGAATTGGCACAATCCTGCAAAGTGATTGTAGAGCAAAAGGTTACCGACCTGATTGTACCCGAAGTTTTCAGTGTCGGCGAAAGAGGCTCACTCAACTTAGTCAATAGCATCATATTCCAACCAGTAAATGCCACTTATCATACACTTACTTATAAAGTGGCGGACGAAAGTATTGTAACAGTAGATGCAGACGGCAATGTCAGCGGGTTGAAACAAGGCAATACTATTATTACTGTCACCACTACCGACGGCAGCAATATTACAAAGGATGTAAATGTCAGTGTAATACCCTATGTGGATGTAACAAACCTCAAAACGCTGGGCGACATTACTTACCAAGTAATGGATGTGAACACTACATTCAATCTCGACTCCATTATGGTTGTCGAACCTGCCAATGCAAGTGATAAGAAATTGACATATACCATTGAGTCGGGAGAAGATGTGATATCTATTACCGATAAGGGTATCGTAACTATGTTGAAGCCCGGTTCGGCAGAGGTGAAAGTCTCTACTTCCAATCCTGAGGTATCACTCAAGTTCTTACTCTGTAACATTACATGGCTTGGCAGAACCGGATGGAGTGTTGACACTTCCATCAAGTATGGCAATGGACAGAATTATGTGACTGACGGTACCACCGGTAAGCCGAATGATATTCTGGACGGCGATGCTGCAACATTCCTCTCTTTGGTGAAACCCGGTAAATCGTACGACACCGGAGGTAGTACTTATGCTACTCCTGCCGGTTATGACCTTCATTTCACTGTTGACATGAAAGGTGAGCAAACTTTCGGAGCATTAGAATGGACACATCGTGCGGGCAACTCAAATAATTACCTGCGCGTGTGGGGTATCTCGGTGGAAGGCAGTAACGACAACGTAACCTATACACCGATACAGTCTGACATTGCACTGCCTTACAAAGATAATAACTCGCCCAAAATAGTGATGCTTTCAAAGGTCGTTAAATATCGTTATCTGAGAGTACACCTGACAGATTGGAGCGACTTACACGGAACAAAATCCGGTAGCAGCATGCAAATAGCTGATGTACGAGTGGGGTCACGCTAACAGTTACATTTATAAAACCTCTAATTGATTACATTCTGTACGAGAAGGCTGTCCTTTGGGGCAGCCTTCTTTCTTTCTGTGAA
>JAISHU010000143.1 GCA_031262385.1 Mediterranea sp. (in: CFB group bacteria) | reverse complement strand
AAGACAACAAAACAAGCTGTAAAGATAAGAATGTAAGAAAGAGAAATTATAATTTTAAGAACCTATCTTGGCGGTTATAAGATTTCGTTAGTCTATCTTTGCAGCAAATCCTGCGCAAGTTGTGCGTAGATGAAATCAAACGTTTATGTCCAAAGAAAAGACCGTTTATGTCTGCTCCAACTGCGGACAAGAATCGCCCAAGTGGGTGGGTAAATGCCCGTCGTGCGGCGAATGGAATACTTATATAGAAGAGGTGGTGCGAACGACACCTGTACACCGACATGCCCCGGCGGGTATGGAAACAGCCAAAGCAAAGCCCGTTACGCTGAACGAAATAGAAGTGAGCGAAGAACCACGCATCGACATGCACGACGACGAACTGAACCGTGTGCTGGGTGGCGGATTGGTGCGCGGCTCACTGGTGCTGATTGGCGGCGAACCGGGCATCGGCAAGTCGACGCTGGTGCTGCAAACTGTGCTGCAACTGACGGGTAAACGCGTACTCTATGTGTCGGGCGAGGAGAGTGCACGCCAACTTAAATTGCGTGCCGACCGTCTCGCATCGGCGTCATCGGATTGCCTGATATTGTGCGAAACGTCGCTTGAACAGGTATTTACACACATCAAAAACGTTCGTCCCGAACTGGTGGTTATCGACTCCATACAAACTCTTTCTACCGAATCATTAGACTCCTCACCGGGCAGTGTGTCGCAAGTGCGCGAGTGTGCCGTCGCCATTTTGCGCTTTGCCAAAGAGAGCCACACCCCTGTGTTGCTTATCGGACACATCAACAAGGAAGGTAGTATTGCCGGTCCCAAGGTGCTGGAACACATTGTGGACACGGTGTTGCAGTTCGAAGGCGACCAGCACTACATGTACCGCATCTTGCGCAGCATCAAAAACCGCTTTGGCAGTACCGCCGAACTGGGCATTTATGAGATGCGCGAGAACGGACTGCGGCAGGTGAGCAACCCGTCGGAACTGTTGCTCAATCACGACCACGAAGGTATGAGCGGAGTCGCCATTGCCTCCGCCATAGAAGGGGTGCGTCCGTTTCTCATTGAGACACAAGCGTTGGTAAGCAGTGCCGTGTACGGCAATCCGCAGCGCTCGGCTACCGGATTCGATACCCGACGAATGAACATGCTGTTGGCAGTGCTGGAAAAGCGTGTGGGCTTTAAGCTGGCACAAAAAGATGTCTTTCTCAACATTGCCGGAGGATTGCGCGTCAGCGATCCCGCTATCGACTTGGCGGTTATCAGTGCCATTCTGTCGAGCAACATGGATATGGTTATCGATTCGGAAGTTTGTATGGCGGGCGAAGTTGGCTTGTCGGGCGAGATTCGTCCCGTAAGCCGCATCGAACAACGCATCGGTGAAGCCGAAAAGTTGGGCTTCAAACGATTTGTGTTGCCTCGCTACAATCTGCAAGGAATAAATACATCCAAACTCACCATAGAGTTAGTGCCCGTACGCAAAGTGGAAGAGGCATTCAAATCTCTATTCGGATGAGTTTAAGTTCTTGTAATAACTCAAACAAATGTCATACGAATATTTACTGCGTGTGTTGCCGCCGGTGGCAGCCGATGAACAACAGTTGCACGCTTACATTGCCCGCGAAAAGGGACATCGTGCGGACGACATTACTGCTATCCGCATCCTGAAACGCAGCATCGACGCTCGTCAGCGCACAGTGTACGTCAACCTGACGGTGCGCGTATATATCAACGAACAGCCTTCGGAAGAGCTGTTTACCCCCATTCACTATCCGTCGGTCGAAGGCAAACCGCAGGTGATTGTCGTGGGTGCCGGTCCTGCCGGACTCTTTGCCGCGTTGAGGCTCATCGAACTGGGTTACCGTCCTCTTGTGGTAGAGCGCGGCAAGGATGTGCATGCCCGCAAGAAAGACATTGCACAAATCAGTCGTACCCACACGGTGAATCCCGAATCGAACTACTCGTTCGGCGAAGGGGGAGCAGGTGCCTATTCCGACGGCAAGCTCTACACCCGCAGTAAAAAACGCGGTAATGTGGAAAAGATACTGAAGGTGTTTTGTCAGCACGGCGCATCAACCTCCATTTTAATAGATGCCCACCCGCACATAGGCACCGACCGCTTGCCTCGGGTCATAGAAAATATGCGTAACACCATTGTTACCTGTGGCGGAGAGGTGCGGTTTGAAACACGTATGGACGGACTTATCGTAGCCGACGGCGTAGTGAAAGGCATTGTAACTCACCGTGGCGAGGAACTGACGGGACGGGTTATCTTGGCAACGGGACATTCGGCACGCGATGTATATCGTTGGTTTGCTTCACACCACGTGGCTATGGAGGCAAAGTCGCTTGCTATCGGCGTTCGTTTGGAACATCCGGCGGAGTTGATAGACCGGATACAGTACCACAACCGACAAGGACGCGGGGAGTATCTGCCTGCTGCCGAGTATAATTTCGTGACGCAAGCCGACGGACGCGGCGTGTATAGTTTCTGCATGTGTCCCGGCGGTGTGGTGGTTCCGGCTGCCAGCGATGCCGAGCAAATTGTGGTGAACGGCATGAGTCCCAGTCATCGCGGCGGTCGTTGGAGCAATGCGGGTATGGTGGTAGAGATACATCCCGAAGACCTTCCGCAAGAAGAGTGGCGCACTTCGCCGCTGGGTATGATGCACTATCAGGAGATATTGGAACGCGACTGTTGGCTGCAAGGCA